>JANQMT010000197.1:0-26102 GCA_028279945.1 Clostridia bacterium | reverse complement strand
TTGGATACAGTAGGGATTTGTTATCCCATAATGGGCTTTGGATCGCCAAGGATTATTAATGAATTTATTAAGTTTTTACCTAGGTTAAGTAAAAAAAAGTTATTTATTTTGAAAACAGCCGCAGATTTCATTGGTATCAATCATAATGCTTCGGCAAGGGTGATTAAAAAATTAGAACAGAAAGGCTACGATGTTTTTTATGACCGTATCATTGCAATGGGCTCAAATTGGCTTGTTGAGTATGATGATGATTTGGTGAAGCAGCTGTATATAACAGCAAAAGAAAAAGTAAAGCATATGAGTAAGGAGTTGCTGGAAGGAAGGAACAGAAGATATTCTCCTAAGTTAGCTGTAAAACTGATGACGCCTCTTATTAATTGGTTTGAAGATGAAATTGGCGGCAGGCTATTTGGAAGGTTATTAACGGTTAAAAGGACATGTACAAAATGCAAATTGTGTGTTATGAATTGTCCGGTTCAGAATATATCATTAAAAAACAAGGGTATAGGATTTGGTTGGAAATGTATCTGGTGTATGAAGTGTATTTATCTATGTCCCAATAAATCAATCACGTCCAGAGGTTTTAAATTTACGATATTAAAAAGGGGTTATGATGTTAAAAGAATAGTTAATGACCCACAAATTAAAGGTGAATATATAAATGAAAAGACAGAAGATTTTATGGGGCATTTTTATGATTATATGAATGATCCTTCAATATGATAGGAGTATAGATTATGCCAAAATTAGGAATGGAATTGATTCGGAAAAAACAAGTCATTGAAGCAACTCTAAAGTGTATTGCTGAATGTGGATTAGAAAAAATTACTCAAGACATGGTTGCTAAAAAAGCAGGTGTATCAAAAGGGGTTGTAACTTACTACTTTAAAACGAAACATCAACTGCTCTTTGAATCTTATCAGTCCTTTTTAGACAACTATCTTTACAGTATAGAGCAGTATTTGAAAGAATCCAATAGCCTGATGGATGTAATAGAAATCATTGTAGCGCATACATTGGGTGTATTGCCGGATAAAAAAAGAGTGCATACAGATGAGTCAGATGTCATTGCTTTAGAGCCAATTGAGATAAAAAAAATAACAGCCCAGATGTATGCCCGCGTTGCTGATAACGAAGCATACAAATCTATGGTTTATGAAGTGTATAATGCTTACTATAAGGCTATAAAAGAGATTATTGATTTAGGCATAGAAAAGAAAGAATTTAAAACACAAGCTTCAGATAGGGCTGCATATCAAATAATGGTTTTGTTGGAAGGGATGTTGATGTATGACATCATTGAATTTCATTTGCCTGAAGTAGATTCGTTTGAGATGTGTATGGCGTTTGTCAAAAAGATTTTAATATAGGTATAAATAGTAAAATGAATTAACTTGTTATAACTGGTTTAAAATATTACTATCTTAAATAAAAAGAATGTATTTTTTTCTATTAAGACAATCTGAGAGTGAGGTGCTTTCATGGGAATAATTCGAAGTAAAAAAAGGTCGCCGAAACCAATAAATATTCATTTAGATCAAGATATCATTTTAACAGCAACAGGTACAGTAAATATCAACATTCCATTCCTCGTTAATCATGTTGACTTTTTTCCTTCCAGTTTTAAATTAGAAGCAAGAAAACAGATATTATATGTTGACCCTTTGGTGGTAGATGATGAAATTCCTGCTGATTTTATATTCATTACACATGCCCACAGTGATCATTTTTCAATGCCTGATATTGAGAAACTCATGAAAAAGGAAACAACCATTATTTGCCCAATCAAAGTTTATAAAAAACTTTCAAAAGTTCTATCTGACTGTAGAGTAATAAAAGTTAAGCCAGGGGAGACATGGAATTTTGATGAAGTCTCGGTTCAAGTTATTGAAGCCTATAACTTAAAATCCGGCTTAGTTACACCACATTCTAAGTCATCCATGAATGTTAGTTATATCATCGATATAGGAGGCATGAAATTTTATCATGCAGGAGATAGTGATTATGTGCCTGAGATGGATGAGATTAAGAATATTGATGTAGTATTAACGCCTATAGATGGTGGAAATTTGACTATGAGTACAGAAAAAGCTGCTGAATTAACCAACAAAATAAAACCTAAATGGGTCATTCCTATGCATTATAACATTGGAACAAATGAAATAGAAAAATTTAGACGATTGATTCATGATCATATTCAAGTACAAATTATGGATGGATATATGGTTCAAGAATAAAAAGGTTTGATACAAGAAACAATAATACGATTGAGAATTCGAAATTCACTGAAAATATAATAAAATAATTGAAATGTATGACGCCATGATATAATATAAAGGTGACAATGTCATATAAATTTATGTTTAAGAAAGTTTTCTAATATTAAGAGTAGAAGGCTGTCATAAATAATAAAATGAGTAGGAAAAATATCATGGGGGAGAGATACAAATGGATGAAAAAGTATTAAAGCTTATCGAAAAGATGTATTCTGACCTAACGAATAGACTTGATAAAATGGAAGACCGTTTTAATAAAATGGATGACAAGTTTGATAAAGTGAATCGAAGAATAGATGAGCTTACACTAAAAGTTAACAGAAGCAATTCAAAATTTCAAGTGCTTGAGGGCGGCAAGAAAGATGATCGTTAAAAATATAAAACTAAAAATATAATTAAACAAACATCCAAAAGGGTGTTTTTTTGTTTACAAACGATATGCATGAAAAAACACTCTTGGGAGCAAGAGTGTTTTTATCATTAATAGGATACTAGTCGGTGCTAGTAATTGAAGGGGATCCTTCCTCTTCACAGCATTCCTCTTTGCATCCACACCTACATCTGGATTCTTCATCAACTTGATCTGGGAATAATTGAGGGAATGAAGAACAAATTGGTGACATTTGTGGTGAGAGCTGTACAAAGCCTGTTGATAATACACAAAGCTGTACGGGAACAACAATTTTCTTTTGACATGTAACACACAAAGCGATGATTACATTCGCTTTAACAGAGCCAGATTCACAATCTGTAACTAGATCTCTGCAAGAATTGTTGGTTGCTAATCGAACTTCACAATTGACATTGCAGAACTCTGTGAATCGTGGGAAGAAAGCGGTGTTGATTGTTGATGGTATACAGATTTCAAAGAAGTTGGTTAAAAGTAATGGCGTAGATGTTGCAATAGGTACATTCGCTGTTAGCGTAAGTGTACTTTCACAATCACAACGGTCAACAATCAATACATCCATTTCTACAATAACATTTCCTGTTATCTTAATGTTCTGAGTTCCATATACAGAAGTGCCTCTTCCTCGGTCATCGCAATCAGTTGTATCCGCATATATTATTTTTTCAGATGGTGTGCCATCAGGACCTATAACTGTAATGGGCTTACAATCCTTTTCTACAAAGCTTGCGCCTGAAATTGTAGTTTCCGTTTCAATAGAAAGATTTTTACTGTCATCAATATCTTCTGGGCTGAAGTATTTTCTAGATCTTATGTCTAAAACTTTCTTAATTCTATGGCCACTTGGGATTCTAGGCTTAAAGCCTTGACCAGATACAGTTTTTAGTCCCTGAAGATTAAATAATATGGCATCATATACTTTTTGAACGTAGATGGGCTCAGAAATAACATTTCTCATATTTCCATCAAATTTACATAATGTATTCGCGGTACAGCAGTTTGAAGTTATCTCAGGGGATATATTGCCGCCGAAGCAACTCATAAATTAACCTCCTTTACTATGTTGTTAAATAAACATTCTCATTGGTAGTATATTCTTAATTTAAAATATGTGTTACATTAATCAATCACTTTGGAATATATCCTTAAAAAAGAAATATTAATATAGTAAGTACAAAGATAAAAAAGGCTTGTTAAAGGGTTGAACAACCAAAAATTATAAGAGGTGTAGGTGGTATTATGGGATTTGTAAATATACAAAGCGTGTTGATGTATGACAGCTTAGACAGCGTGCATAATCTTTACGTTAAAGATGAAAATCTTACTTATGTAAGTGCAAATAGCGTTACGAAAAATATGGATTCTCAAATTATTGAAAGAAATGTTAAAGAGTTTGATGCTTGTATTGATGAAAACAATGCCATTATATTGCTCTGTAAGACAGGCAACAACCAATTAGTATTACATGAAATTTCGGATAAAAAGGATCATCGAAAAGTTGTAGGGGATAGGCTTAAACCAGGACTTGAGGATGTGCATGTTTTCGGAAATAAAGATGATATTAATGTCATTTATACGCTGCCGGATGAAAAATATAGAGATAGTTACTATATTATGCACAGTTATTATAAGCAAGGAGAATGGGAAAATACCGAAGCAGGCAGATATATGTCTCAAGGATTGTTAAACAATGAGATTAAAGTTTATGAAGCAGAGCAAATATTTATCGGCTTTGTTGAGTACAGAGATAATAAAAGCTACTTCAGAGTAAGAAGATATGATGGAAAGAATTGGAGCAAAGACCTTTTAAGAGTAGAGAAAAATCAAGAAGTTTATTGGTACGATTTTCAAAAAAACGGTGAGTTATTTGAATTTGCTTATGCCAGTAAAGCAGACGATCAGTTTCAGATTCAGTATGAAGCATATGATAAAAATAATGATATCGTATACCATCATGAACTAAGTAATCCTTCAAGTTGTATGCACCCAGTTTTTGTCTCATACAGAGGAGAGCAATTTATTGCCTGGGTAGAATTGGACTATGTGTTAAGCTGTCGAATGCATAACGATAGAAGGTATTTTGATGGACCTTACAGATGGAAAGAGAGCAAAAACAGCGATTTCTTGATGTATAAGTTTTGTTATAACAATGAAAGAATTAAAAATAAACTTGGTTTAAGTTGTAGTCGTGTATATGGATCATTTCCTTCCTATTCATTAATAGGCTTTGGTAATATGAAAAACAATGTTGAAGCAGTACCCATTGAAAAAAGAAAAAGCTCAGGAGGTGAACAAATGGAACAAGGAAAAAAGCCCTCTACTGAAAAAGAAAAACAAGTAGAAGCAGCAAGAGAACCGTCATTAGCAGAAAAAGTCAACAACCTAGAGAAAAGAGTAGAAAATATTGAAAACTATTTTAAAAGAAAATCACGAAGTGGTGGTTTGTTTGGACAACGAAGATAGCATATAAAGAAGTATTTAGAGCCATTGATAAAAATCAATGGCCCTTTTATATACTAAAAATTTATTTTTTGCTAAATATATTAATGAAAGGTTAAAGTAATAAGGAGAAAGTTTTATGAATAGGTTTGAAAAAAATGAAAGTTGAAGTTATAATATGAAATAAAGTTGTAATTCATTAAACATAGATAAATAATTCCTCACAAAAAGGTGGTTGAGTGATGAGACCATATTTTATTATGCTTTTACTTAGAAGAATAGGGAATATAGGCTATCTGCTAAAAGATAAACAAGTATCTTTGCTTAAAAAGATTTTAGTATTATTTGGAATTGTTTATTTGATTAGTCCATTAGACTTGATTCCTTTTCCTGTATTGGGGTTTAGTGTTGTTGATGATCTGGCCTTATGGGCGTTTATTCTTTTTTACTTAAAGGAAGAATTGGACAAGTATTCTAAAGATAATAGAAAAAAGAGTTCGTTTAAGGGTAAGAACGTTATTGATTCAGTGGAATATGAGATAAAAAAGGATAAGGAAGAAAAATAGAAAGGAAAAAATAATGATGAAAATCATAGGAGACGTATTAATTTCAGAAGAAAAATTACTAGAAAGGGTTGCAGAACTAGGCGAAAAAATATCAAAAGATTATGCAGGAAAAGAAGTTTTGTTGATAGGCGTTCTAAAGGGTGCTTGTATCTTTATGACAGATTTGATGAAAAAAATTGATACAAATGTAACCATTGACTTTATGGCAGTTTCAAGCTATGGTGCATCAACAAAAAGCACAGGCGTTGTTCGAATTATAAAAGACTTGGATACCAGTATAGAAGGAAAAGAAGTATTGATTGTTGAAGATATCATAGATACAGGTTTAACTTTACATTATTTATATGATAACCTTCAATCCAGAAACCCTAAGAGTCTTAGAATATGCACACTTTTAGATAAACCGGAAAGAAGAGAAATAGAAATGCAAGCGGACTATGTTGGGTTTAAAGTTCCTAATAAATTTATTGTAGGTTACGGATTGGATTATCAAGAGAAATATAGAAACTTGCCTTATATTACTATCTTAACGGAATAATATAACTGCCTTTCTTATATTTGATTCTTTGCATATATTCTATAAAAAGGAACATACTAAACTCAGCGTTTAGTGAAATATAAGGAGGCGTTAGGTTTTGAATGAGAATGTTAACTTTGAGCAGATTAAAAAACGATTTGAAGCGGCAGACTTGGACGAGAAAATAAAAATATATACGACGACATCAGGATTATCAGTAGATCAGTTTAAAGAGCTGTTAAGAGTTTTTCCGCTTCAACATTTAGACAAGCTCGAAAGAGCTATGGATGAAGCACATTAAAACCTAAAGTAGGGCCATGAATCCCTACTTTTTTTATGAAATTATTTATTTCAATTGAAAAAAAACGTGTGTAAAGATATAATAAAACCCGTAAATACTATTGATAAAAGGAGTTGTATAAATGGCAAATTTCAAAACACCCGTAGGGTTGTCAAACAAACACATTCATTTAAGCCAAGAAGATATAGATGTCTTATTTGGAAAAGGTTATCAATTAAAACCGTTTAAAGATTTAAGTCAGCCCGGTCAGTATGCTTGTGAAGAAAAAGTAGATATCCAAGGGCCAAAAGGAACTTTAAAAGGGGTTAGAGTTTTAGGACCTGCAAGAAAAGTGACACAAATAGAAGTATCTTTAGCGGATGCACGTGCATTAGGTCTTAACGTACCTGTTAGAGACTCAGGTGATTTAGATGGTTCTCCGGGAGCTAAAATAATAGGTCCAAAAGGAGAAGTTGATTTAGAACAAGGTGTTATTGTTGCGGCAAGACATATACATATGCATACTTCTGATGCAGAAAAAGCCGGATTAAAAGATAAAGACGAAGTCAGTGTAGAAGTTGGAGGAAAAAGAGGCTTAGTATTTAATAACGTATTAATTCGAGTACATGATACTTATGCATTAGAAATGCATCTAGACTTGGATGAGGGAAATGCGGCTCAGATAAAGAATGGGGATTTATTAGAAATTTTAAAGTAGGTGTTTTATGATGAAAGAAATGGAAAAATATTTTGACCATACGATTTTAAAGCCGCAAGCAACAAGGCAAGATGTTGTTAAGCTATGTTCAGAGGCAAAAGAATATGATTTTTTTGCGGTATGTGTCAACTCATGTTATGTAAAGCTGGCCTGTGATGAGCTTACAGGAACGGATGTAAAAGTTGCTTCTGTTATAGGATTTCCTTTAGGTGCTTGTGAAACAAGAGCAAAAATATATGAAACACAAATTGCAGTAGAAGATGGCGCACAAGAAATTGATATGGTTATTAATATTGGTGCACTAAAAGAGAGAAGGACAGAGTATGTTTTAAAAGACATTCAGGCTGTCGTAGATGCTTGCAAAGATAAAGCAATTGTTAAGGTTATCATTGAAACCTGTCTCTTAACAAAAGAAGAAATCATACTGGCTTGTGAATTATCGAAACAAGCAGGGGCACATTTTGTAAAAACATCTACAGGATTTTTAGGAGAAGGTGCAACAGCTGAAAACGTTAAACTAATGAAGGATACAGTTAAAGACGCTTTAGAGGTGAAAGCATCAGGCGGTATTAGAACCTTAGAAACTGCAAAAGAAATGATTTCAGCGGGTGCAGACCGAATAGGTGCAAGCGCTTCCGTATCCATAATGAATGAGCTTAAAGCTTAATAGAGGTTGCTATGAGTGAAGAAAGAAGTATGGAAGCAAGGAATAAAGCAGGTCAATATTTTAAAGACGGTCATAATTGTGCAGAAGCAATTTTTCTTGCTTTTAAAGATGAGTTTGACTTAGACGAAAACTTAGTAAAAATGTTTACGGGTTTTGGTAGAGGTGTTGGTGAGGCAGGTTGTATGTGTGGTGCATTGACGGGATGTATTGGTGTACTTAGTATGATTACCGGAAGAACAACTACGGACAACGAAGAGAGAGATCAGTGTTATGCCTATACAAAGGAATTTCATGACCGATTTAAAGAGCAATTTAGTATTACTTGCTGCAGAGCTTTAAATCCTTATGATTTTAGCACCAGAGATCATGCGGTATGCTGCCTAAAAATAACCGGTAAGACAGGCAAGTTATTTATGGAATTTCTGCAAGAAAAAGGCTTGGTCTAATAGTTGTGAATATTAAAGGTTTAGCAATAGCTAAGCCTTTTTTGATGTTAAAATATAATAAAATTTATAGGAATAAATGTAGAATATTGCTACACTTTCTGTTAATCTATTAATAGCAAAAGGAAAAGAATTGGAAGGTATGGTAATTTGTCCGGGAATATTAAAACTAAGACAATTCGAAATGCGATTATAAGATATTCTATGATTATTGCGGTACTAGTTCTAATTACCACATCTATGACTCATATTGTTATAGAAATAAAAGATTATTATGGTGAAGTCAATTTCTTGAAAGAAGAATTTTTTTTGACCAAAAAAGAAGACCTTATGGTTAATGTTGAAGAAGGAATATCCATCATTAATTCTATTAAAAAACAGTATGATATTCTAGGCCGTGATATGAAACAGGCAAAGCAAGATACAATTTCTATATTAGAAGGTTTAGAATCAAAAAAAGAGGAATATTTGTTCATTGGAACTTATGAGGGTATCTCTCTTTTAGGCCCTGCAAAAAATAGAAGTGTTATGGATTGTGCAGATGTTAATGGAAAAAAATTTGTTGAGGAAATCATTCATACTGCCAAAGCGGGTGGCGGGTATGTGGACTATGTGATTCCCCAATTTGACAATAAAAAATCCGGGAATAAGTTAAGTTATGTGAAAGGTATTGATGATTGGAACTGGTATGTAGGTTCAGGCATCTATGTGGATGAAATTGAATCGACTATTGATCAAAAACGAAGTGAAGTGCTAAAAAAGGTTTTATATAATGTGGTAATCATGTTATCCGCAGCCGGACTGCTTTTGATCATGTCACGTATTATATCTAATAATGTATCCATATCTATTTTAAAATCAGTGGAAGAATTTACGGATTTCTTTAATAAAGCCAAATATAAGGACAACAAAATTAATTTAGACAAAATTGAGTTTGAAGAATTCAAAAAAATTGGAGAAATGGCTAATGAGATGTTAGATACTCATAGCAGTCAGTCTGAAAAAATATGGAAACTGGCATATTATGATGAACTAACCAATTTACCCAACAGACTATTGTTTAGCAAAATGATTGAAGAAAAAATAATGTGGGCACAAGGTGAAGGTAATAAAGGGACTATTTTTTATATTGACGTAGATAATTTCCATAATATCAATAATCTCTACGGCCAAGTCAAAGGAGATGAATTGCTTAAAAAAATTGCCGACAGGCTCAATAAAATACAGCATAACAACTTGATTGGACGTATCAGCGGAGACGAGTTTGTGGTTATGATAGATGGCATATTTCAAAAAGAAATGATTCAAAATATTGCGGATTTACTGATAAAAGTATTTGAGACACCCTTTAGAATAGATGAGAACATTGTGTATATTACAGCTTCTATAGGGATAGCTTTTTATCCTGAGCATGGGAACAGTGTTGATGAGATTCTGGGAAATGCAAACACAGCAACTCAAAAGTCAAAGGAACTGGGGAAAAACCAATTTTTTATATATGACGGGACATTAAGCCAAAAGATAAAAAGAAAAATGCTGATCCAAAGTTGTTTGAAAAAAGCGTTGGTTAATAATGAATTTGAATTGTATTACCAGCCTCAAATCGAATTTAAAACTGGGCATATTGTAGGATTTGAGGCATTGCTGAGATGGCCAAAGTTTGAGTATGGTTCCATTTCTCCTTTGGAATTTATACCTATTGCCGAAGAATCAGGACAAATTATAAGTATTGGTAATTGGGTTTTACGAAATGCTTGTATTTTTGCACGAGATATTAATAAAGGCGATGACCAACCCTTAACGGTTGCAGTCAATATTTCTGCTATTCAGTTATTGCAATATGACTTTGTTGAGAATGTCATGTCAATCATTAGGGATACCGGTGTTGACCCACAAAATATTGCCATGGAGCTTACTGAAACTGCCATTTTATCTACGGTTAATGATAGCTCCAAAAAGTTAAAGAAAATTATTGATCTTGGTATCAAGGTATACCTTGACGATTTCGGTATAGGTTATTCTTCTTTGAGCTATTTAAGAAATTTGCCATTCCACGGTATAAAAATTGACAGGTCATTTATCAGCGGCGATGTTAGTGATAAGAAAAAAGGTGAATTTGATTCTACCATTATTAAAACCATAATATCTATGGCCAGTGCATTGAACCTGGCTACCATAGCTGAAGGTATTGAGACCGAATTTCAGAAAAGAAAATTAAATGACTATGGATGTAGATATGCTCAAGGTTTTTTGTTCGGAAAACCACTTCCAAAATTAGAAGTTGTAAAACTATTAAAGCATACCAATGAAGGCATGAATATATAGATCATTGATTTTGATTTAAAATGAATTCAAGTAATTGGGTTTTGCTATGCAAAACCTTTTAAAATGGCATGATTCTAAAATAAATGGATGAAATAATTATTAAAGTGAATAAAAAACACAGATATAAGGAAATAATTACCATGTAAGCATGGTATATTATGATTGATCAGAGTATAATGAAGATAACCGGTAAAATAGCTGAATTCGTGTTAATGGTGAGCAAAAGGAGGGGTTTTAGTGAGTTTTAAAATAACAACACTTATGGAAAATAATATTTCAGAAGGTAAGTCGGAATTATATAAGGAGCATGGACTGTCCATCTATATTCAAGCAGACGGAAAACGTATTTTATTCGATACAGGAAAAACTGGAAATTTTGCTAAAAATGCCGAAAAATTAAATGTGGACCTGAGTAAATTGGATAGTGTTATTCTAAGTCATGGACATTATGATCATACAGGTGGCGTTGAAACCCTTATTAATAAAGGATTTATACCATCCAAATTAATAGTAGGAAAAGGTTTTTTCAACGAAAAATACAAATTAGCCGGCACAGCTAAAGAATTAAAATATATTGGTCATCCATTTAAAAAATCCTTATTAGAGAGGCATGATATATTAATAGATGAAATATCTTCGGATATGGTTCATCTGTCAGAGCATATCATGTTATTCTCAAATTTTAAAAGAAATAGTGATTTTGAGCATTTAAATAAAAAATTCTCTATAAAATGTAATGATACATTAGAATTGGATTGTTTCACTGAAGAAATTGTATTGGCAATAAAGACGGAAAAAGGGCTGTTTGTTATACTGGGCTGTTCACATGTAGGCGTTGTTAATATTATAGATACCATAATCCAAAGAACCGGAATGAATGTTTTTGCAATTGTGGGCGGCACTCACTTGGTTGATGCTGATAAAATTAGAATAGACAAAACAATAGCATACTTTAAGGAAAAAAACATTCAAAAGATCGGTGTCTCTCACTGTACAGGAGAAGATGCTGAGAAAAGGCTTGAAGAAGCATTTGGCAATAAATTTTTTCACAATAATACAGGTCATATTATTGAATTTAGTTAGTAATACCTAACCTGTTAAAGGAGGGCTGTTAATGAAATTTAGAAATATAAAAGGTATTGGTTATTTTCCTCTAATAATACTGACTATAGTAGCCTATAAACTGTTAAATAATATATCTTATGTTAAAGCTATATTTGATACAGGAATCAGAACCTTAACACCCTTTATATGGGGATTCGTTTTTGCATATTTGCTAAACCCTGTTGTCAATTATACGTACAAAAAATTCAGGCTGAACCGAGGCCTCTGCATGGCAATTGCCTATTTGCTATTATTTATTCTATTCCTCTTGGCTGCAATGTTCATTGGACCTGCAATATCTGAAAGTATAGCAGATATTGCATTAAAAGCACCGGGTTATGCAGAGCAAATAGAACAATTGTATATTGACTTAAGTGTAAAATATCCTGTTATTGAGCAGTATATGAATTCCGACAACAACGCCATAAGTGAAAATGTCAATAAGATTTTGGCAATAGTCAGTGACTTGATTAGCAATTTATTGGTAGGTGTATTAAATTTCACCAGCAGTCTATTTAGGGTTGTGATTGGGCTTATTATTTCGGTTTATTTTCTGAAAGACAAAGACAAATTCCAAAGAGGAATAAGAAAGATTACTTACTCATTATTTAGAGTAGATATTGCAAAGAAGGTTTGTGATGCAAGTAATGAAACCAATGAAATGTTCTCCAAATACTTTGTTGGAAAAATCATCGATTCTGTCATTATAGGTGTGATCTGTTTCTTTGGTATGTTGCTGATAAAAGCACCCTATCCGGTTTTACTTGCAGTGATCATTGGAGTAACCAATATGATACCTTTTTTTGGTCCATTTATTGGGGCAGTGCCGGCTATATTATTAGCGCTCTTGGCAAATCCTATGACAGCAGTTTATGTGGCAATATTTGTATTACTTTTGCAGCAGTTTGACGGATATATATTGGGGCCTAAGATTCTTGGAGATTCCGTAGGACTGTCGGCATTTTGGATTATTCTTGCCATATTAGTTGGCGGCGCTTTAATGGGTGTTATTGGGATGCTCATTGCTGTACCCATTACTGCACTGATTCGAAATACCTTGGTACGCCTCATGAATCATAACTTAAATAAGAAAAACCTTAAAAAGTTTATTTAAAAATATGTAAGTTTTGAAAACACCTCAAGGATTGAGTTGAGGTGTTTTTTGTATATAACTTTAAAATAATTAACTTTTTTATTGACAATATACAAAAAAGAGATATAATTTTAATTAGTTAATGACTAACTAATTAAAAAGGGGGAAATAATAATGTTAGAAAAAATATTTGAAGAGATATATTTTTATTTTGATGAGGAGTTAGTAAGAAGAGCTGAGACATTATTTTATATGCAAGATATGTCAAAAATCAGTATCAACCATATCGAATATTTAGAAGTTATTCAAAATATGGAGAAACCAACACTAAGCGACATTGCAATAGAATTTACTTTTTCAAAGCCTTCGGTTACTTTTATGGTCAATAAATTAATTGAACAAGGACTCGTTAAAAAAGTAAGATCTGAAGCTGATAAAAGAGTTTTCTACGTAGAGTTAACAGAGTTAGGTAAATTATTAATAGAAATTCAGCTCAATATATATCGTGACTTTGCGAAAAATTTAGAGAAAATACTAGGGAATGAGGAAGTAGAAATATTAGCGGGTCTATTGAACAAGGGATTAAGAGCTGTTAAGGGAAAATAGCATTTAGAAAAGAAAATGAGAAATTATATAAAAAAGCCGGAGGTTAATTGAATGCATACAGATATGAAATATTTACAGGACTTAGTAATAATTTTAATTGCTGCTGGTGCAGGAACACTTATATGTAAAAGGTATGGGCAACCAAGAATTTTAGGACATATTTTTGCTGGCGTATTGATTGGGTCTTCTGTGTTTGGACTTGTAAGTCACAGTAGTTTTATAAATAACTTAGCGGAAGTCGGCGTCATTCTTTTAATGTTTATAGTTGGTCTGGAAACGGACTATAAAGAGCTAAAAGAATCCTTTGAGAGGTCTTCTTTAATTGCAATAGGCGGGATCGTATTTCCTTTTGCTTTGGGGGTACTGGGCATATATATCATCAAGCCGGATGTAGAAATGTCCGAAGCTGTTTTCCTAGGCGTTATTTTAACGGCAACCAGTATAGGTATTACAGCTCAATCTTTGGCAGAATTAGGAAAACTACAAACGAAACAAGGTATGAGCGTTCTTGGAGCTGCAATATTTGATGATGTTATTGGCATTATTATTTTAACTGTAGTACTTGGAGCATTTGGTAAAGGGCATACAAGCATCACAATGCTGATATTAAAAATTCTTCTATTTTTCTTTATTTTAAGTATTGTTGGAGAGATATTTTCTAAAATTGTGTTAAAAAATAAAAAGATCATTAGGAAAATAAAACCCATATACTTGTTGAGTATATCGTTAATATTAGCATTATTCTTTGCTGTCTTTGCAAATCAATTTGGCATAGCTGCTATTATCGGAGCTTATTTTATGGGCGTTATTATATCTACTACTCAATTGAGAAATCGTGTAGCTAAAGAAGTATCAAGAATTGGATATGGATTTTTCATACCTATATTTTTTGTAAACATAGGCTTAGGCGTACATCTTCATAAAGTCATTGGAAACTTAGGAATGGCCATAATAATAGCTGTTATTGGAATAACCAGTAAGATTATCGGTTCCGGTATTGGTGCCAGGTTATCAGGATTCTCCAATAAAGAATCGCTGCAAGTGGGAATTGGTATGGTTCCCAGGGCTGAAGTGACCTTAATTATTGCTAATCTTGGTTTAAAAACTGAATTTATAAAAAATGACATTTTTACTTCAATTATATTGCTGGTAATTATTTCGGCCGTACTAACCCCTATAATGTTGAAGAAATCATATGAGTAAAAATAAAAAATCTAGAACGCTATAGAATGTATACAAGTAAGAATAACAAAACAAGTGCCCAGCATAGCTTAGAGCTATGCTGGGTTCTTTTTTTGGGGATAATTATGTAACAAATCGTCAATATAAAATCAGAAAACCGTAAAACCATGCAGCTATTTTTGCATGATAAGTTGATAAATGGCACAAATAGTTCTAAAATAATATTAATTAAGAAAATTGGAAAAATTAGAAGAGTACAAAGATGACTGATTTGGTATATACAATGACTTGAGAATTTTATAGAACTTTTTGTGACATGATTTTGGTATAACTATTGCAATATCTTATGGAAGGTGAACGAAATGAAAAATACAGCACAATTAAAAGCAATCATTAAAAATGAAGATCCTAAAAATCCATTAACGGATGAAGAAATATCTAAACTAATGAACATAAGCAGAAGTGACGTGGTGAAATTAAGACATCTTTTGGGAGTAGGAGATTCAAGAGAAAGAAGAAAAGGTTTATTGGAAAAAGCGATAAGCTGCATCATTAGTGATGAACCTGATCTTTCAATTCGATCTATCACCTTAAAGCTTAATGAAAAGGGATATATTATTTCCCGAAACATTGTATCTAAATTGATGAAATCTTTAGAAACACATGGAAATGAACACGGGATAAAAATAAAGAATGAAGAAAGCCATGCATTTGATTCCATAATTGGATCAATTGGAAGCTTAAAGCCTCAGATTGAGTTAGCAAAGGCAGCCGTTCTGTATCCTCCAAATGGATTACATACCTTGATACACGGGTCTTCTGGGGTAGGTAAAAGTGAATTAGCCGACTGTATGTATAAATTTGCAGTACAATCAGGAGCAAAAGAAAAAGGTGCGCCATTTATTGTATTTAATTGTGCAGATTATGCTGATAATCCTCAATTGCTTTTAGCACAATTATTTGGATATGTACAAGGTGCATATACGGGAGCCGAGACAAGTAAAGAAGGATTAGTAGAAAAAGCGAATAATGGTATCCTGTTTTTAGACGAAGTCCATAGATTACCGTCAGAAGGTCAAGAAATTCTCTTCAATTTAATTGATAAAGGAAAGTTCAGGCGATTGGGGGAAACCGATGGCTATAGCAATGCCAATGTATTAATCATTGCTGCAACGACTGAAGATGTTGAGTCATATCTATTAGCCACTTTTAGAAGAAGAATACCTGTATTGATTGAGCTGCCTATGTTATCGAAACGACCGTTAAGAGAAAGATTCAGAATCATTAAAAATTTCTTTAGACAAGAATCTACACGTATGAGTATAAATATTGAAATCTCCTACAATGTTGTAGTTGCATTATTACTTTATGAGACAAGCGGAAATATAGGACAACTGCGTTCAGATATACAAGTAGCATGCGCCAAAGGTTTTTTAAAAAATATGACAAAGAAAGATACAAAAATCAAAATTGAAATAACTGAACTGTCAAACACAGCAATAAAAGGTCTTTTGAAGATCAATCAATATCGAAAAGAAATTGATAATATTATCTTAGGAGATATGGAAATTTCTCCTGATAATGAAAAAATCTATCAAAGGGCTAATGAAACATCAAATTTGCTTCCAAAAGAAATGTATCAAGAAATAGAAGAAAAGTACCGAAAAATGGAGAAGAATGGACTTGAATCTGAAGTCATTAACAAAATCATCGGTGATGAGTTAGAAAGCATCATATACCAATCCATTCAGCAAGTAAAGAAAAATAAGTATAAAATTGTTAAGCAAGATTTAGAAAAGATTGTTGGTAATAAAATTATTGATGTGGTTGAAAAGATGATGGAAGAAATTAAAAGAATCTATAGTGATATCGATGAAACTTTGTTTTATTGCCTGGCCACACATTTTGCGGCACTATATAAGAAGCTGTCACACAATAAAATTACACACTGTTCCAGGTTAAGTAAAATCAGAACAGATCATTTAAAAGAGTATGATTTAGCTAGAAGAACAATGAGTATTGCATCGGATTACTTACAAATAGATTTTCCTGAAGACGAGACTGCTATTATTGCCATGTATATTGAGTTATGTTGCACAAATGTAATTTCAAATGAGAATCATGTGGGGGTAGTGGTCTTATCCCATGGACATGTTGCCAATGGTATGGCAAATGTAGCCAATAAGCTGTTAGGTGTTAATCATGCAAAAGCATTTGAAATGCCCATAGACGAATCATTAGATATATCCATGGAAAGAGTAATGAATATTATCAAAGAATCCAACATGGGAAAAGGCGTTTTAATTCTGGCGGATATGGGTTCTTTAGTTGGATTGGGGAAAATAATAAGTGACAGATTATCCATTATGACTATAACAATTCCCAGGGTAGATACGCTTATGGTTATTGAGGCAGTAAGGAAAGCCTTACTACCGGATGCTAATTTAGATGAGATAGCTGATTCACTGGTAAGCAAAGACTATAAACAAGAAGCTGAGATAAGAAAATCTCCTGCTAAACCTTCAAAAGTAATAGTCTGTATATGTTTAACAGGAAGGGGAACCGCCGAAATAATAAAGAAAAGGATACAAGAGTATTTGTACAAGCATGAAATTGAAATTGAGATTATAACCACAGGCGCATTATCGGAATATAACGTTCAAAACATGATAAAAAATATTTCTTCCAGAAGAAACATACTGGCCATTGTAGGCACCATAAATCCGGGTAATCAAGGAATACCGTATATAGATATAAAAGAAATAATAAGTGGACTTGGTTTGGAAAAAATCAAAGATTATATTCTTGGTTTTGATCATGATGACAAATTAGAATCGGATCTTTTGCAAGATAAATTAATTGTTCCGGAAGTAACTGTATTCAATGCGCACTACAAAAATAAAGATAAGATTATAAAAAGCCTGTCTGATAAGATGGTTCAGTATGGATATGTGCAAGAAAAGTTTGAAGCCTCTGTTTATGAAAGAGAAAAGTTAGGGGACACTTGGTTTAAAGGGAATATGGCTTTACCTCATGGAAATCCGGAATATATTTTAAAGCCGGTAATAGGGATCGTGACACTAGAGTCTCCGGTGGAATGGAGTAAAAGGGGAATGGTAAATTGTGTTTTTATGTTAGCTTTAAATCAATATCATAAAGCAGCTTTTAAAGAAATCTATAAAATGATTAATAAGGAGGAATTATTACAAAAAATTAAGGGTTGCAAAACCTTTGATGAACTAAAAGAGGTCTTGACAAATAAGTAATGTAGTTTAAGGAGAACATAAGGAGGCAGCTGATGAAAAAATATAAGGTTCTAACAGTATGTGGAACTGGTATTGCAACATCCATTGTTGTTTCTGAAAAATGTAAAGAACTGCTAACTGAGAGAGGGTTGGACATTGAAGTGACGGAATGTAATATAACTGAATTAAGGGATATCATATCCGGTTTTTCACCAGATATCATTGTTCACACTGTATCATTGGGTGAAAAAGTTATAGACAGCATCAAAACGTTTGACGGCTTGCAATTTTTAACCGGAATGGAAATGGATGAACTTGCTGACGAAATGGCAGAGTATTTAAAGCAAATGGAAAAATCTAAATGATGTTTTAAGCACAAGAATAAAAGCTAGAAGGAAAAAGAGTAAGAAAAATAAAATGATATGCAGAGGGGAAAAAAATATGACAAAAATTGATGTGGTTATTAACAATAAATCAGGGCTTCATGCAAGACCCGCAAGTTTATTTGTAAAAGAAGTGAATCAATACAAGTCGGATATAACGGTTATAAAAGAAGGGCAAAGCTACAATGGCAAGAGCATAATGAGTGTTCTAAGTATGGGAATTCCTCAAGGTCAACACGTGACAATTATGGCCGAAGGAGAGGATGAAAAAGAAGCCATTGAGGCTATAAAAAAGTTAGTAGACAATAATTTTGGCGAATAGGAGAAAATAAATCTTAAAGCAGCTTTGTAAGGAAATACCTTTTGATAGTAGAAACTGTTGAAAGGTATTTTTATTGGAAAAAAAAGTATATAATATATATTAAGTCAACTTAATAATACTGCAGAATTCCTAATTAGAGCAATATAGGAAGGTGATTCTATGCAAATAAAATATGTAACATACAATAGAAAGTACTTTTATCAATGTGCCAGACTTATGGATGGGACATGGGACTTTCTTAAATACTTTAAGGGTGTCAAGGATAAAGATATTGTGTATGGCGCTTTTTTTGAAGGAAGCCTTATCAGCTCTACATATACAGATATAATAGTGGATGAGAATGAGAATGTGCTGGGATATTTAATTGGAAGTAGCCGCAAACAAGTCACATTTTGGAGGAAAAGTATACAAATCTTAGTAGAAACCAAGTTCTATTTAAAGCAGTTCAAATATTTGCTTTTAGGTAAGTATGGGGATAAAAAAACAGCCTTTGAACAGTTCAAAAGCATGATGGAATTAACAAATTGTTTAGAAAGGGATAAAAAGCTGTTTGATGGAGAGGTGCATTTATTCTTTATCAGTCCCCTATTAAGAGGGCAAGGTTATGGCAAAAAACTAATGGATCGTTTTGTAGAATACTGTCAATTAAATAAAATTAATAAAATATTCTTATGGACAGATAGAGGGTGCAATTTTAAATTTTATGAACATTATGGCTTTGAACTGTATGATCAAATAAATCATCAATTATTGGCAGAACCGGAAAAAGAGTATAATGGGTTTGTTTATAGCTTGAATCTAAACAGGTAAAATTCAAAATATGGATTTATCGGACAAATTAGTAGGTAAACTAAATGGAAAAGTTTTTCATATTTCATCAAAAAGGTCCCCAAAAAAAGAAGATAGATCGTATATAGTAGTAAAATACACGAAAGGATGAGATGTATGAAAAAAATATTAGTGTTATTGTTAAGCGTTATAATCATTGCAACAAGTGCTCCAACATATGCTGGAGAGATACAAGAAAAGCCAGAAAATGCGATTGTTGAGGAATTATATCTGTATAGAGAAATGAGTACAGTTTTAATGGATTGCATTGATTTATATCTTGCTTTGGATGATAAAACTGATGTAAACTTTATTAATGAACTGAAAGAAGAGCTGGAAACAGGTTATCAAATGCTTATCTCAAATTTTGATTTTGATGATAATGAGATAAACGAAAGTATTAATGATTTAATAGAAATGATTTTTGAACTTGAAGAAAGAGTCAAGAATGAAAAAATTGAAGGAAGAGAAGAACTTATAAAAGAAATTGATGAACTGGAAGAAAAACTAGAGAACGAAGAACTCAGTGAAGAAGAAATTGATAGTATTGATGACGACTTAGATTTATTATATGAAACGCTGGACAATATGGAGATTGAATTCAATAATGGCTGGGATGAAGAATGTGACGAAGAAGGAAGAGAAGAACTTTTAGAAGAAATTGAAGAGTTAGAAGAAAAACTAGAGAACGAAGAACTCAGTGAAGAAGAAATTGAACGTATTGAAAATGATTTAGAAGCATTATACGAGACACTAGAAGAAGATTGGGATGAAGAATGTGACGAAGAAGGAAGAGAAGAACTTTTAGAAGAAATTGCAGAATTAGAAGAAAAACTAGAGAACGAAGAACTCAGTGAAGAAGAAATTGAACGTATTGAAAATGATCTAGAAGCATTATACGATACATTAGATGAAGACTGTGATGAAGACTGTGACGAGGAACTCGATGAAGACTGTGACGAGGAACTCGATGAAGGCTGTGATGAAGACTGTGACGAGGAACTCGATGAAGACTGGGATGAAGAATGTGACGAGGAACTCGATGAAGACTGTGATGAAGACTGTGACGAGGAACTCGATGAAGACTGGGATGAAGAATGTGACGAGGAACTCGATGAAGACTGGGATGAAGACTGTGACGAGGAACTCGATGAAGACTGTGATGAAGACTGTGACGAAGAACTCGATGAAGACTGTGATGAAGACTGCGACGAAGTCGAAGAAGATTAGGATGAAGAATATGGCTCTGATGATAAAGACCGTGAAGAATAATACAAATTAATGAATACATATGGGGTGCTATTGGGCATCCCTATTCTTAATGAAGGGGCTATGGTAGTGGAGATGGAAAAAACAGAAGAAATAATTGAATACATACGTTCCCATCCTGAAGAGGAGAAAGTTCTCAAGAGTAGAGTGATTGAGAGTCATTTACCATTCATTGTGCATACGATAGCAGGGGTTACTGGGCGTTATGTAGAAGTAGAAAACAGTGAAGAATTGAGTATTGGTATCATGGCCTTTGACGAAGCAATATCGAAGTATAATACAGGTCATAAAGCTACGTTTTTAAGCTTTGCTAGATTGGTGATTATCAGTAGAATTAAAGACTTATTAAAAAAAGAAAGCAATGGCAAAAAAGTTGTTTCACTTGAAAGGATGATAGAAGCTCATGGAGATCAGGTTGGAGTTGTTGAACCATGCTTTGAAAACGAAGCAGCCATTGAAGTTAAAATATGGGAGTCTATCATAAAGAAGTTTGGATTTAATCTGGAGCAGCTGGTAGATGAATCGCCCAAGCATGCTGACACAAGAAACAATGCTATCGATTTGTCTGAAAGAATAAGTGATGATGAAAAGATTGTTGATTACATGTATGAAAAATATAGACTACCTATTTCAGAGGTTATACTTCGATTTAGAACGACTAAGAAAATACTAAAGAGGAGTAAGAAGTTTATAATAGCCACGGTGGTTATTATAACAAAGAACCTAGTTCTCTTGAAACAATGGATTTACACAGATAGAGAGAGGTGTTCGTCAAGATGAGACGTGGAATGGTTATAAAACTGAATGAAGATTACGCAATTGTCGCAACGGATGACTCAAATTTTATCAAAATAAGGATTAAAAAAGGCATGCAAGTAGGACAAAAAATCTTTTTCTTTAATGAAGATATCATCTCATCAAAAGGAGATAATAAAAAGCGTTCAGCCATGCCGAATTATATCAAAGCAGTTGCTGTATTAGCCGCATGTATCGTGGTTGCAGTAATGATAAACAATCCGTTCGTAAAAGATGTGCATTTGCTGTATGCAATGGTCAGCCTTGATATTAACCCAAGTTTTGAATTAGGAGTAGATGAGGCATTTAACGTTGTTCAAGTTAATGCAATGAATGAGGAAAGTAAAGAAATTTTAGATAAAGAGTTGATTGGTAAACCATTAAAGATTGCTGTATCAAAAATTTTATCTGATGTTGAAGCATCGGGTTTTATATTGGCAGCCGATAATGCTGTATTGGTTTCAACGGTAAACTTAAAAAACGAAAACAATGAACCTTTGCAAAAGGTTGTAGCGAAAGGTGTTTACTTAGCTATGACTGAGAAACCTGTTTATAATAACACAAAGGTTATATTTATTAATGCAGATAAAGATGACCTTGAAGCAGCTGAAGAAGAAAAAATCAGTGTGGGTAAGTATCGACTACTCGAAATGAGTGATAATAAGATTGATAAAACGACGATTACGGAAGTGAGAGTCTCTGATCTTATCAGAGAAAAAGAGATTAAAGATGATTTTAAGGAAGACGAGACAATTCAAATTATTGATGGAGAAGACTTACAAAGACTTATCAAAATAGAAGAAGATATTGATAGCGTTAAAGATTTAGTGGATCAAAAAAAAGATGCATTGAATAATGATGAGATAGAAAAAATAGCAGATTTGGTTGATAATGTTGAAAACCTAGAAAATAAACTTATCCATGAAGACTCGGAGCTTGAAGAAATATATCAAATTATTGAAGCGTTATACAAAGTAATAGAATTAGAAGAAGACTGGGATGAAGAATATGACGGAGAAGGAAGAGAAGAACTTTTAGAAGAAATTGCAGAATTGGAAGACAAACTAGAGAACGAAGAACTTAGTGAAGAAGAAATTGAACGTGTTGAAAATGATCTAGAAGCATTATATGAGACATTAGAGGAAGATTGGGATGACGAAGATTATGAAGATATTGAAGAAAGAGAAGAACTTTTGAAAGAAATTGCAGAATTGGAAGACAAACTAGAGAACGAAGAACTCAGTGAAGAAGAAATTGAATATGTTGAAAATGATCTAGAAGCATTATATGAGACATTAGAGGAAGATTGGGATGAAGAATTAGAAGAAGAATCGGATGAATTCGATGATGAAGATGAAGAGTTGGAAGAAGAAGAATCGGATGAATTCGATGATGAAGATGAATAGTTGGAAGAAGAAGAATCGGATGAATTCGATGATGAGGATGAAGAATTAGAAGAAGAAGAATGGGATGAATTCGATGATGAGGATGAAGAATTAGAAGAAGAATGGGATGAATTCGATGATAAGGATGAAGAGTTGGAAGAAGAAGAATCGGATGAATTCGATGATGAGGATGAAGAGTTGGAAGAAGAAGAATCGGATGAATTCGATGATGAGGATGAAGAATTGGAAGAAGAAGAATCGGATGAATTCGATGATGAAGATGAAGAGTTGGAAGAAGAAGAATCGGATGAATTCGATGATGAGGATGAAGAATTGGAAGACGAAGAACCAGATGATTATCATGATGAGGATGAAAAATTAGAAGATGAAGAACCTGATTACCATGATGAGGATGAAGAATTGGAAGATGGAGAACCAGATGATTACCATGAAGAGGATGAAGAATTAGAAGGTGAAGAACCAGATGATTACTATGATGAAGATGAAGGATTGGAAGATGAAGAATCAGATGATTCCTTTGATGAGGATGAAGAACCAGATGATTCAGATGACGAGGATGAAGAACAGGAAGATGAGGAACCAGATTCTTATGAAAATGATGAAGACTTTTAGGTGTAGTGTATGTATACAACAATAGGAAGTATTCATAATAGTTTCTAAGGGAAGGTGTTGAAAAAGAATTTGGAAGAATTAAATAATGCAGAAGGGATGAGTACTTAATAAGAACCAAAATTAATCTTTTGCCTAAGAGATTAAAGAGATTAGAACAGTGGAAATAAAAGGGCTCTACCTTCAAGCGGATGGCGGAACCCATGTTAAAATAGTTTTCTAAATTATTTATTTGCAGTGTTTCATTTTTAGTACATTGTATTTTACATATGCATATATTATTAATGGGTAACGGACAAAATGGAATGATAAGATTTCTTTCTTTGATGAGAAAATTTAATCCATGAATTAGCAATCCTATTTTTCTTATATTATATATTGTTGAAAAAGAGAGGATGAGTAAATGGATATTTTATTTGTCGATGCATTTACGCAATCAAGCACAGTTTATTTACAACTAGGGATTAATCTGTTATCTACTATAATAAATACAAAGTCAAACTACACTTCAGAAGTAATTAGTTTTCAAAAATTATGTTCACAAAAAAAAAATGTCCAATAATATATTTCTTGAAGATAATTATGAAACCATTGTAAAGTATATTTTAAATAAAAAACCTAAAATAATATCATTTTATACTATGGGAAACTCATATTTTATATCTCTAATTGTTGCTGAAAAAATAAAAAAAATAAACAAAAGTATTAAGATAATTTTTGCAGGACCTCATGCTAGTTTATGTAGTTTAGAAACTCTAAAGGCATTTGATTTTATAGATATGATTGCTATCGGAGAAGGCGAAAAAAATATAGTAAACATAATAGATTATTTTAACAATAAAGAAAAAATAGAAAACATCAAGGGGATTTGTTACAAAAAGTCTGATCATATGGTTTGTAATGAAGCTCAACAAATCAATGAGAATTTGGACGAGTTGCCTATGCTTGAATTAGAAAAGGATGCTCATCTTTCTGTTATGCCTATTGATTCAGGGAGAGGATGTCCCTATAACTGCACTTATTGTTGTACTAAAACCTTTTGGAAGCGAAAAGTAAGATTAAAGAGTGCTAACAGATTAATGGATGAAATTAAACATTATATAACGGAATACAATATTAGACAATTTGATTTTCTTCATGATCTTTTTACGGCTAATAGAAAAAAAGTTTTAGAATTTTGTAATAAAATAGTGAATTCGGAGATTGAAATAGAATGGTCATGTAGTGCAAGGGCAGATACCTTAGATGAAGAAATGATTCGCTTAATGGCAAAAGCAGGCTGTAAGAAAATTTATTTAGGAATTGAGACGGGCTCTCAGAGAATGCAAGAAGTAATTAATAAAAACTTAAATATATTAGAAGTTAAAAATATCATTAAGTTACTCAGTAAATATAATATTTCAATGAAGACAAATTTTATTTGGGGATTTCCCTTAGAAAAAGAAGAGGATCTACTACAGACAATAAACTTATTAAGATTCTGTGTAGAAGAGATGTCAATTAAGGAGATAACTTTAGATAAGTGCAGATGTTATCCCGGTACACATATCTACTCTAGATACAAAAATAACTTGACTTTTAATGAAGAAAATTTTTATTTATTTGCGTATCCTGCAAAGCAGCACGCAGATTTTATTAGAAGTTATCCAAATCTATTCTCCTATTTGTTTACGTTTGATGACGAGCTTGTAGATAAATACTTCTATTTGGATTCTTTTATTACCTATATATATATGTATTTTGCCTTTACAATTCCGAAGACATTAAGTGAAATAATAGCGTACTATAACAACAACATATTGGATTTTTATCTTAAATACGAAGTAGATGTAAAAAGAATAACCCATTTGCTTACGAAAACAATTTATTGTGGAGATAAACTAAGTGATGTTAGAGAAGAGATGTTTAATGGTATGGAGCATTTTATTAATGGTAAAATGGAAAATGAATTCATTGCACAATTATTTAGTTTTGAAGTAGAAGTGTTGAGAATTTCATCAAGCTCAAACAGTGAAGCGTCTAAAGTTAAAACATTTGATTATGATATGTTACTGTATTATCAAAAGCTTAAAAAGAAAAAAACAAAGTGCAAATTAGTTTTTTCAGTTACAGAAGATAAAGTAATTAGAATATACAAAGAGATGTAATTTTCATATGGATAAACTTGTAACCATTTATTAAGCAGGTCATATATAAATAGTGAAAAGGCAATAGTTTTGAAGCATATTTTTCTTATAGGTGAGGAAATTGTAATAGCAGAAAGGAGTGAAACATCGATGAGTCAAAACGTTAATGATAATAAATATGAAGTAGGTAAAGAGGCCGAAGATATTGATAATAATAATGTAGAAGTGGATGAAAAAAGTGATATAGATGAGAGCGTCAATCATATTTTAATAGAACCAATTGTTAAAATTGATATAGATATAGAAGGGTTGGAAGTTGATTGTTCTCCAACGTTAAATAAATCCCAAAAGCATATTAATATGAAAAGAAAACAAGAGGACGAAGAAGATATTTTTTAATAACTCAACTTTCCCACTTGTGAAAGTAACTATGCACCTTGAAAAATCAATATGAATCTGCTTTGAAATATGAAAAAATCCCAGTTTTTTGGTAT
>JANQMT010000179.1:0-8524 GCA_028279945.1 Clostridia bacterium | reverse complement strand
TGAAGGTGAGTATCACTGTGCTCTAGTTCACCTAATTAAGTTTAAGAATTAGATAAAATCAATATGGTGGTTACTTGCTGCATCCATGTTAAACGTACTTATATGCAACCGACATCTATCTCCTCGAATAATACTATCCGATAAAACGATCACTTTTTTTTGAGAATAGTTTAAACGTTGTAAAAGCAAAGCAGGTGTTCCTTTTTTTATTCCAAAATGCTTGGCCTCGTATTCTCCAACTACTACCGGGTCAACAAATGTTTCGGCTTGGTCAATAAGGATATTGTACTTTTTTTGGAGATATTCGAAAAGCTTGCCTTCAGGCTTATCTTCTAACAGCTGGGGACATATGGATTCTCGGATGTATGATCTTTCTAAAACTGCAGCTTCATCGTTAAAATATCTCAATCTACGAATTTCGAAGATAAACTCATCGCTTTTAACACCAAGAATCTGTTCAGTAGATTTAGGAGGCAGGATTCTCTCGATAGATATTATTTTATGTTTATTTGACAATCCTTTAGGATAAAAGGTCGAGATGAAATCAGCCTTGACCTTAGGACTGGCAACAAAAGTACCCTTTCCTGATCGTCGGTAGAGAAGTCCTTGCCGAACGAGCTCTAATATAGCTTGACGTACAGTAATCCTACTTATTCCATAAGATTTAGCTAGTTCAATTTCACTAGGTATTTTAGTCCCATGTTCCCATAATCCCGATTTAATGTTTTCATATAAAGATTCTTTTACCTGATAGTATAAAGGTTTATCGCTTTCCATGTCGATTTGTCGCATTATTATCTCCTTATTGGAAACTCTCTCAAAGCTCCAATATTCTTATCGAAAGTTTCCTTTTCAAATACTTTGTTTTAATATGTCTTTTCTCAAGTGTAGCTTTATGTCCTAACAATCTTTGTTCAATTTCATCTATATTTCTTAAAACGCTATGTGCAGCCGGACCCCCTATACTATTTTTAACATTGATATTTCTCATTGGATCAAGTGCATCTTCAATTATACTATTAAATGCATGTCGGGTCAAATCAATACTATACTTCTCTAAAGCTTCTCTTAATACATCGTAATCGATATCCAATGCATCTTTGTCTTCTACAGCTAATTTCATAACTATATTTCCGATAATCCCATGTACTTGCCTAAACGATATTTTGTAACGTCTTACTATACTGTTTGCTAGTTCAGTTACTGTAGAAAAATTTTTAGACGCTTGAATTACCATTGAATCCCTGTTAATGCTCATTGTTGAAATAGTAATTCTAAAAAGTGAAATGGAATTCTGTGTTTCTGATATCGCTGTCCAAAACAACCTAAAAACTTCCGAGCTTACATCACGACAATGTGAAAAAGGTGTTCCCTTAAAAACACAAAGCGCCGACATCAATGCACCATTAATATGACTTGCTTTTGCTTTTATGTGTTCAATAGTAATGGGATTTTTCTTTTGGGGCATAATACTGCTGCACACCGCCAAAGTATCATCTACTTTAATATTTGAAAACTCGTCGGTAGCCCAAATATATAAGTCCTGGGAAATACGACCTATATCTGTCATAAAAATTGCTAAACCGCTTAATATTTCTAATACATAGTCACGAGAAGCAACTCCATCAATACTATTCTCAATCAATCCATCGAAACCGAGAATTTCAGCAAGATATTCTCGGTCTATTTCAAAGCTTGTGCCGGCCAAAGCTCCGCTCCCTAACGGACTTAGATTTAACCTGGCATATAAATCATTCAACCTGGCATAATCACGTTCCATAGCTTCAATAACACCGCAAAGGTAGTGTCCAAAAGAAACAGGTTCTGCAGGTTGCATATGCGTATAACCTGTAAACACTGTACCATTCTCTCTTCTTGCTATGGACAACATTTCTATTAAAAGATTTACTATCATTTCACATGTTGTTAAGTATACTTCTTTTACTCTCATTCTAGCAGCCGTAGCATACAGGTCGTTGCGACTACGTCCCACATGTAGCTGCCCGGCTATATCTATACCAACTTTTGCTATCAGGTAATCCTCTATATTGAAATATAGGTCTTCTTTGTCTGCCGTAAAACTAAAACTGTTTGCCGGCATTTCTCTCATTGCTAAGATTTCTCGGCCAAGTATCTTGGCAGTATTGATACTTATTATACCTTGTTTTAACAGCATTAATATGTATGCTTGATTGATTAGGTTTATTGATTCATAATAATGCTCCATATCGCTATTTAGTGCAGGCGTTAATATAATATTTTTCACTTCGTTTTCTATATAATCATTTGTGAACCTTTCACGCATCTGAATCTCTCCTTATTTTTAAATTATATATTAAAACTGTTACTATAACTACCATACCAATTATATCTGTGACAATACCTGTATCAAGAAGACATAAAGCACTAAGTATCAACAATGATCTTGGGATCATAGAAAGAGTAATTCCACCATACAACCAACCTTGAACACCAACTGATAAAGCCAAAACACCTAATATACTTGAAACTAAAGGAATTATTAACTCCCCAAATGTACCTACCCATAATAATTCCTCTCCAAAAACGAACATGTACGGAATGATAAAAGCTGTACTACCTAATAATGTTGCAGTTATGCCTACTTCTAATGGTTTTGCCTTTGCTATATTGGCACCTGCAAACGCAGCAAGCGCCACTGGCGGGGTAATAGCAGAGATACAAGCAAAGTAAAACACAAACATATGCGCTGCAATATCTGATACACCCATATGCACTAAGGCCGGAGCAACAACAGCAGCTGTAATAAGGTATGCAGCCGTTGTTGGCAGTCCCATACCTAAAATTATAGAGGCAACCATAGTTAAAACTAATGCTAACAGCAAGTTACCCTTTGCAAGTAACACAATAGCACTTGCAAATTTTAAGCCCGAACCGGTCAAATTCAGTACTCCGATAACAATACCGGCAGAAGCACATGCTGCTATCATGCTCAGCGCATCTTTTGCTCCCCTGTCTAAAGCTTCTAATAACTTTTTTAACGTCATTCTTGTGTCTCTGCGCAAATAAGAAGCTAAAACCACAGAAGCAATGCCCCACAAAGCCGCTCTCATAGGGCTGGCTTTCAGAATAACAAGGACATAAATAAGGACAAACAATGGCATTAGCAAGTTCCACCTGGTTTTAAGCACCTGTCGTGTATTCGGGAGTTCGCTATCATCCATTCCCTTAAGACCCGACTTTGCCGCTTCTATATCAACCATAATAAAAACTGCAATATAATACAGTAATGCAGGAATTAGTGCAGCCTGTACAATTCTAATATAAGAAACTCCTATTAATTGTGCCATAATAAATGCTGCTGCGCCCATTATGGGCGGCACGATTTGCCCCCCCGATGAGGCTACTGCTTCTACTGCTCCAGCAAAACGAGGCGAATATCCAATTTTTTTCATCAGTGGAATTGTAAAACTACCGGTCGAAACAACATTCGCCATAGAATTCCCAGATACTGTACCGAAAAAGCCGCTTGCTACTATGGCCGCTTTTGCCGGACCACCTCTGCTTTTGCCGGTTAGCCCAATGGCTAAATCTATAAATACCTTCCCCGCACCCGAAACGTGTAAAAAACCGCTAAATATGACAAAAAGAATAACAAAACTTGCTGATGCACCTAAAGGAATACTAAATATCGCATCCATACCTGCCATATAGCTAATGATCCTATCCCATTCATACCCGCGATGTCCCAATATACCAGGGATATAATTGCCAAAACGTGCATAGATAAGAAATATTGTTGCTATTATCGGCAATGTGTTGCCTGTTGTTCTCCTCACAATTTCTAATACAAGCAACAGTAAAATAACGGTAATAATTAAGTCTAGATTAGTAGGAGATACTCCAAGCCGATATATCAGAGACTCCATTTGGCTGAAAAGATAACCTCCAGACAATAGAGCAAGCATCATAAAAAACCAATCATACCATGGTATTCTTTTTAGATAATGGCCTTTTCTTGCAGAATAGATAGACAAAATCAAAACTATACCAAAGGTAATATGTATAACATATAAGTAATACTGAGTAATTGGATAGAAGCCCAAAACAACAATATGAAATGCTCCCATAATTACCGATACAACATACACCAACTGTTTCTGCCATCCAGTTAAATAACGTTTTGAAGATGATCTCTCTTCTAGGATATTTGGTCCACTTATTTCCTCATCCGGCTTGCAAAAATATTTCATATGGTTCCTCCTGATTTGACATAATTTAATTTGTACGCACGTTTATATAAACGTGCGTACAAATTATAACTTGATTTATCGTATCCTTTTAGGGTAAAAGTTTGTCTGGAATCTCTATGCCGACTTCTTTATAATATTTTACAGCACCAGGATGAAGGGGAACAGGGCTGTATATTATATTTTCTGCAATTGTCTCTTTCGCGCTTTTATTTACCGCCACTAGTTCAGCCTGATTATCAAAGGTTGCTTTTACTAATTTATATACTAAATCATCAGGCAAATCCTTGCTGGCAATAGCAAAATTCCAAAATGTAATGACAGGCATGTCTTCTTTTTGATGTTTATATGTCCCTGCAGGTATAAAATTTTCTGTATATGGCAATTCCTTGATAATTTTTGCTCTCTCTTCTTTGGTTAAAGCGATATGAAACACTTCATGGGACGTTTCCAAATCAAGCATCCATGGTCCCGGCGCACCTGAAACAACAAATCCTCCCTGGTTTAATCCATCCTTTACACCGTCTGTTGCAGTACCGGTGGGTAAGGCACTTATTTTTGAAGGTTTTATACCCAATACTTTCAAAACGGCTTGGCCTGCTACATTGCTTGAGCTACCGGGAGCTCCAACAGTAACATGCTTCCCTTCAAAATCACTAATACTTTTAAGACCTGTCTTTTCTAACGTATAAATATGTAACGCACTAGAATACATGGGAAAGAGAGCACGGAAATCATCATATTTTTTCCCTTCAGCCCATCCGGTACCGGTAAACCCTTCTTGTGCTAAAAATGCGGTAGTAAAACCCAGTTCCATTTTTTTGTCTTGTATTAATTGCATATTTGAAGTTGGTCCACCTGTAACTTCGACTGAAATATCAACACCAGGTACATTACTATTCATAATTTTGGCCCATCCGCCACCCATCACATAGTAAGTTCCACCCACACTTGAAGTACCTAATAACAACCTAGTAGGTTCAGTAGGTTCAGCTGGTTCTGAAGACTGTAAATTTTCGTTTGCTTCCTGACTGCATCCGGTAATAAGCAACGCAAACACTACAATAAGAACTAGCATAAAACTATTTTTTTTCATTTTTATTTTACCTCCTTATTTAGTTGAATTGTAACCTATTTGCACTTCAATATCCCAATTCTATATTCCCTCCCTTCTAAAGATTGTATGAAATACTGGACGATAAATCGTTTTGCCGATAGTATGATTTAAGAAATTAATCTCATCAGTGAGTCTAAGTCGCTAACATTATAATTTTGAGGTACAGGTGTTTCACTAACATCTTTTCCTATCAATTCCGAACCAATCAAATATTCTTTATCGATCCATTTACTTGTCACTGAAATTATTTCATCTATTACAGGTGTCTTTGTATTCGTCATAATTGCTAATGACTTAGTTACCACTAACCCATGAGGAAGATCTTCAGTCAAGTATCGGTTCATAAAATCCGGAATATATTCATTGTTTCCAATATCTTTGAATGGGGTTTTGAGCCCACTGTATCCTTTATTGGTAATTATACAACTGTATAAATCTGTTTTATCTATTATTATATCATTATACGAATGTACTAAGCTCTCTTCTAAACTAACCACTCCATCCAATTGCATTTTACCTTCAGCTTCCAACGCGACCTTTACAGATAATATCTCTTGACTTAATTTCTCTAATACCTTACAGGTTTCTCTAGTAATACCATGATAAAAAAAAGGTATTTCTTCTTTGGAAAACGGTTTACCATCCCAGTTTTTAAAATAGCTGTACATAATCCCCGGATGTAATATCTGCCCTACATTTCCTAGCGTAATAGACAGCATATTTGATGTATTAATTATCTCGGTGTTTAATAACTCTGTTAGAATTGTGTTTACTTTTACTGTTTGTGATATCGGAGCAGCTGCAACTGACAATCTGGTTTTGGAACCAATAATCTCAACTGTTTTACCAAATTCTCTAATTCGGCACGACCAAGGAAGTGAGTGGGTTCCAAATATTGTTATCCCTTGGGGCAATATACTGTTTGCCATAATCTCAAAACCACTACGAGAGGGTAATGCTCCAATTATATTTCCTTCTGTTATAAGTGGTTTTAGTTTTACTATTAATTCTTTATGTACATATGCGGGTAGTACAATAAGAACTAAATCACTATCAGGAATAACATCAACTGGATCGCAACTAATAACAGACGGCTCACCTTTTATGCTACTCTCTCCGGCAATAACCTCAATACCTCTGTTTTTTTTTACACCATCTTGTAACGCCTTTGCTTCTTCTGAGATCGGCACCCACATTCTTGTATCAAGGCCTCTGGCACTTGCTAACGCTGCTATCGTATGAGCCCCATTTCCACCTCCAACTACTGTTAATGAACAAATACTCATCTGCATTCCTCCGTCCCCATTTGTTATATTTGTTATAATTATTATAATTTTATATACATTATAATTGTTATAACAGCTTTTTACAAGTAGTTATTAGAAATATGCAGAAAAATTTGGTGATGATCGGCGGAAAATTTCCTATACGTATAGAATGAAAATCACTTTTGATTTCCGTGATATGGGCGGAGATCCTCTCCTGTGGCAATACTTCCGCAGTGTTTTTACCGCGAAACAGCCGCAGGTAGGATGAGAAATGGCATAGCATGACCCTATAACTGAAAATTGCCTATTCCAAACTGGAAATAGGCAATTTTGTTTGTTTATAAAATTTCTCTAGATACGTTTATATCAGATAAATTAATATTCGTTTTAATCTTTGGTTTTATTACAATTTTATTGACACATTCTTTTGCATCATTCTCTTCATTGTCTTTTTCACATTCCATCTCATTGATAATCTTTTCTTTATCCACGAGTTGACTCCTCTCCATCATTATCTACTAAGTTGAGTACATAGAAAACCTGAAAAATCGACAACTTTTCCCAAGCTTTCCCACTAATAGCATATGCTTCGAACATTAATTTGTTAAGATTTCAAAAAGCAAGACTTCATTACGCTTTAGCTCTTGATATTTCCACTTCTCCACTTTCTCTAGAGCTAAATATCAATCTGCATTGCTCATTTTTCTTTTTCAGTTTTTCACAATAGAGTAGCATATCATAATCAAAGGTTAGCATTTTTGGCTTTTCCTTATTTTTACCTTGAGTCGTTCTTACTATTTCTATTTCAAACTCTAATAATTGTATAATAAACTGATCTCTTATCTTACATTTTATGAAATATTCTAAACTTAAAAGCATTTCTTGTCTAATATCACATGATTCACTTTTAGAATAAAGCGTTTTTGTTAATGAAGTAACTATTCTCTCTATTTCCTGTTCATACTCAGTATAAAAATCCAGTATATTGGAGTTGTAATATAATATTATTTCATTTATAGTCCTAGGCACGCTAAAGTATAGCGTGGTATAAATATAAGAAATAAATACATCTAAATTCATATATTTCTTTTGAAGTTCATTATTGATTGTAAATAAGCTGGAAAACAAACCTGGATGATGTTTAATAAAATCTACTTGCTTGACTCCAGGATACTCATATAAAATAAGTTTCTTTTCATCAAAAACTAAATGATCCTTCTCTGTAAAATATATTTCTGAACCAGGACAACAAACACATTTATATAAGGTTATTTTTTCAATTGACATCTTTTCAACGCAAAATCTTATTAAATCTAAAGTTTGTAATAAATCATCTTTTGTTTCATTGGGTAGTCCATAAATAAAAGCTACTTTCATTTCAATATTATATTTAGCCAATAGCCTAATTATATCTTTAACCTCAGACAAGTTTATATTTTTATTAATTTCCTTTTGCATTCGCTGTGAACCAGTCTCAATGCCTAAAAAAATAATATTGCATCCAGCTCTTGCCATTAAGCTGATCATCTCTTCATCTAGTGTGTCTATTCTTGCACTGCCACCCCATCCAATATTGATGTTCAAATCAATTAGTTTTCTACAAAATTCTAAAATATGTCGTCTATTGACCGTAAATAAATCGTGTACGAAGCTAAATTTTTTAATATCGTATTTATTCATATAATACTTTATTTCAGCAATTAGCCTATCTGTACTCTTTAACCTTACCTTGCTCCAAAATGTTTTAGTACAACAAAACGAACAGCTATAGGGACATCCTCGTCCAGTCTCAATAGGAAAAACAGTTGGCAGAGTTTCCTTATCAAGTTTTAACATAGGCAGTCCATCTAAGTCCTCATTTAATTCCTGAGGCTCATTACATATTATTTGATTTAATTTCTTATAACAAA
>JANQMT010000139.1:0-33447 GCA_028279945.1 Clostridia bacterium | reverse complement strand
TAGCTGACCTTTTCTTCAAAGCATCGGGCTTCATTCATTCGCTTAAATATCTCCGTTAATATTCCTTTTTCTATATCCATAGCGTATTCCTCCCATTTTAATTCTTTCAATTTGAGTTGTTCAGAATGAATTTTTCCAATACATAAGCTACGCCATTTTCATTATTGGAAAGGGTTACAAAATCCGCCTTAGATTTAACTTCTTCGCTGCTATTTCCCATAGCAACACCTAACCCTGCGTATTCGATCATAAAAATATCATTCTCGCCATCTCCAATAGCTATGATTTCTTCGGGCTTTAATCCATAATGCTGACCAATAATTCTTACGGCTTCTCCTTTTGATGCATTTTTATTATAAACTTCTAAAAAGTTAGGTTTTGAGTACGTAATATTAACATGTTCTCTATACGCGTCGTTAAATTTTTTTTTCAAAGCATCAAGTCTGTCTCTATCATCTATTAATAAAAGCTTTCCGGCTAAGGCCTTCTTATGATAGTTTTCTAGTGATTCTACAAATTCTATTTCTACATTTGTCATTTTCATGTAGTTGAGGGCTATTTCATTTTTTTCTTGGCATATTACTTTATGATCATGATAATAGTTAACATGAATATGTCTCAAACCTGTATCTTTTAATATCATATTGGTAACCGATGGATTCACCGTTTGTGAAAAAACACTCTCTCCATTTTGAGGGTTGGTTACAATAGCTCCATTTAAACTGCCACACAAATGCTTAATTCCTAAATCTTTTATATAGTGCTTAATGGAACTATAACTCCTTCCAGAGATAATACAAACCACTATTCCTAGCTCCAATACTTTTTTTATCGTTGTTATATTTTCTTCTGTAATTTTAAAATGATCATTTAAAAGCGTATCATCTAAATCTATAGCAACCATTTTATACATTAACACACCCCCATATCACAAAACATTTTTACATTTGTTCACATTATGAACTATTTCTCAATTCCATTATATTCGAAATATTCTAAAAGTCAATGAATCACCCCTATTTTTTGCATAAAAAAACCACTATCAATAGTGGTTTTAAATCTTTTATAATTAATGTTATTTTCTTTTATAATTCAGGATTGCTTCTGCTGCTATTAAATCCTCTGGGGTCGTGATTTTTATATTTTCATAATCTCCTTCTAACATTTTTACCTTAACGCCCATGTGCTCCACTAACATGGCGTCATCTGTTCCTAATATTTTCTGGTCAATAGCCAGAAGGTGTGCTGCTCTAATGGTTTCTGTCTTAAATGCTTGCGGTGTTTGCGTGATCCATACATCCTCTCTGTCGGGTGTATAATCTACAAACTTGTCTTTTGTCATAATTTTAATCGTTTCTTTGATGGGAACGCCGGCTGAAACGGCGCCATATGCCATCGCACCTTTTAAACATTTTTCAATAATTCGAGAAGTAACAAGCGGCCTTGCACCGTCATGGATAATGACGATTTCAGTATCTTTATTAATTGCAGAAAGACCATTGTAAACTGATCTTTGTCTTTCATCACCACCACCTATTACTTTAGCTATTTTTTTAAATTTATATTTCTCAAGAATAATTCTTTGGCAGAATCCACGCTCATTTTCATTGATGACTAAAATAATTTCATCAATGAGAGGACATTTTTCAAAAACATCTATCGTTTGGGCCATAATTGGCTTATCCTTTAGCATAAGATATTGCTTATTCATTTCCCTTTTCATTCTTGTCCCTTTGCCGGCTGCTAAAATAATAGCTGTATTCATAATCCATCCACTCCCTTGAAGCCCTAGCAGTAATCTTTGATTACGTCGCAGGTCTCATACAAAAATTCTAAAATCTTTGATTTTAATAGAATTTTTCAGTTGAAGCCCTAACACAGAATCTCTGATTCTGATGTAGGTCTCATACAGAAACTCTCCAACCTTGAAGCCCTAGCCGTAATCTTTATAACAGCATTTTATTTTTCTGATTGTACAATAGAGATAGTCCTATTGGCTGCCTCTTCTATTGAAAGCTCCGTTACTTCAGGTTCTCTTCTTAATTTAAACTCCACAATACCTTCGGATGCTTTTTTTCCTACCGTAATTCTGATTGGAATACCTACTAGATCTGCATCCTTAAATTTTACACCTGCTCTTTCATCTCTGTCATCCAATAATACTTCTACACCAGATTGGGTAAGCTGTTGATATATTTTTTCTGCTGCCTGGGTTTGTTCAACATCTTTTGTTTTTATAATGGTAATCACAGCATGATATGGCGCAACTGCAACCGGCCAAATAATACCATTATCATCATGATGCTGCTCAATAATAGCAGCCATTGTACGCGTAACACCGATACCATAACAACCCATTACCAAATTTTGTTCTTGCATTTTTTCATCTCTATATATAGCACCCATGGCTTTACTGTATTTGGTTCCTAATTTGAAAACCTGACCTACTTCAATGCCTCTGGCTAATTTTATTGAACCATTACATTTGGGACAAGGATAACCTTCATCTATCAGCTTGATATCTTTTACAATATCACTTTTATAGTCTCTATCGTAGTTTACATTTTGAATATGATAGTCAGTCTTATTAGCGCCGGCAGTTAAATTTTTCATATGAACCAATTCGCTGTCTACAATTAGCTTTACGCCTTCAAGACCTATGGGACCTGCAAATCCGGTGGCAGCTTTTGTTACTGCTTGCACTTCTTCATCACCGGCAAATTCCAATAAATGCTCTGGGATAGCTAACGCATTAACAAGCTTGGTTTCATTTAATTCTCTGTCACCTCTTAGAACCGCAGCTACAATCTCATCTCCTGCTTTAAAAAGCAGTGTTTTAATGGTTTTATGGGCAGGAATATCTAAAAATGCTGCTACCTCCTCTATGGTTTTTTTAGCAGGTGTTGGGACTTCTTTAAGTTCCTGCATCTCTTCAGCTGCTGATGGTTGCTCATCTTTACATTCAGCTCTTTCTGACGTTGCAGCAAAATCGCATTGATGGCAGTATGCAATAACACCTTCTCCTACTTCAGATAATGCGGTAAACTCATGAGAACCGCTTCCTCCCATTGCACCTGTATCTGCCTCAACAGGTCTAAAATTCAATTTGCATCTTGTGAATACACGATCATAAGCATCGTACATTTCATCATAGCTTTTATCTAGCCCTTCCCAATCTTTGTCAAAGGAATACGCATCTTTCATGATGAATTCTCGACTTCTCATCAAGCCAAATCTAGGTCTTTTCTCATCTCTATACTTGGTTTGTATCTGATAAAGATTTAATGGCAGTTGTCTATGGGAATTCACTTCATCTCTAATAATATCGGTAAAAATTTCTTCATGTGTAGGTCCAAGGCAGAATTCACGATCATGCCGATCTTTTAAGCGAAACATTTCCGGGCCAAAATCATACCATCTTCCTGATTCCTGCCATAATTCTGCAGGTTGAATCGCTGACATAAATATTTCTTGAGCACCCTTGGCGTCCATTTCTTCTCTTACTACTTGCTCTATCTTTTTTAATACTTTGTATCCCATGGGCATAAAACCATACACGCCGGATACAAGCTTCCTTATCATGCCTGCTCTAAGTAATAATTTGTGACTTGGTATTTCGGCTTCGTTAGGGTCTTCTCTCAATGTGTTAAAATGCATTTTAGACATCTTCATAAAGTTAATTCGCTCCTTTTTATTTATTTTGGCGTTGCTTTCCGTAGATATATAGCCAAACAAAAAAACATCTTCCATCTATAGAGACGAAGGATGTTCCGCGGTACCACTCTAATTAATTCTATTTTAAAGAATTCTCTCGTTGCAAAGATAACGGTTTGCTTCCGAAGAACTTTTGTTTAGGGCAGGTTCGAAAAGCTTTTGCCTGTAGAATCTTTCAGCTCACGGATTCTACTCTCTAAAGGCTAGTCCTTTTTTACTGTTCCCATAATCGTTCTTATTTTATATACACATATATATTAATGAACGTGTCTTGATTTGTCAAGGATATATTAAGTACTTATTACAGTCACTACAGCTTGTGCAGCCATGCCTTCTTCCCTTCCTACAAAGCCTAATCCTTCAGTAGTTGTCGCCTTGATACCGATATTTTTTTGATGGGTTTGGAGAGCTGATGCAATATTTTTTTGCATTTGATCTATGTGAGGTGCCAGCTTTGGCTTTTGGGCCATGATGACTGAATCAATATTATTAATGGTATAGCCATTATCTTGAATCAATTGATTTACTTTCTTTAAAAGGAGTAAGCTGGAGATATCTTTATACCGGTTATCTGTATCCGGAAAATGCTTGCCAATATCTCCTAAAGCACATGCACCCAATAATGCATCCATAATGGCATGAATTAAAACATCTGCATCCGAGTGTCCCAGGAGACCTGTTGGATGGTCTATTTGAACACCTCCCAAAATGAGTTTTCTTCCCTCTACTAATCGGTGCACATCATATCCTATGCCTATTCTCATTTTTAATTCTCCTTTCATTGTTGAACGAATAGATATTATTAGCTAAAAGAGATGTTTGGTATCTATTCGCTCATTTTACTCCATCATATCACTAATGCCGAATAAATAAAATAGGAAAAACCTCCTCAGTATTTTATAGGGATTGCTGAGAAGGCTTTTATTATATCCACAATATGGCCATTATGATTTTATAAATGTATTGACTTCATCTCGATAAGGCAGTGACGCTTGCGCACCAAGTTTTGTAGTGGTTAGAGCACCTGCTGCATTGGCAAACTTTAGGGCGTCTTCAAGAGACATATCTTCACTAAGTCCAACAGCCAAAGCTGCATTAAAAGAGTCTCCTGCTGCGGTACTGTCAATGGCATCGACTTGATATGGATTTGTATATACTTCTTTAGTATCGTCCATATATAAGCTTCCCTTTTCACCTAAAGTAACGACAATGCTTTTAACACCTTTTTTAAGCAGCTGTTTTGCACCTTCTTTAATATCGGTTGTTCTTGTAATCTCAGCCAGTTCTGTTTCGTTGGGTGTCATAAGATCCAATCCTTTATAAATTTCCTCCGGCATTTCTGCAGCAGGTGCAGGGTTGAGTATCACTTTTCTATCCAAACTTTTAGAAAACCGGATGGCAGCCTTAACGGTTTCCATTGGTATTTCCAGTTGTATGATCACATAGTCTGCCTCTTCAATAATGTTTTTGTTTTCCATAAGCCAATCTTCATTCATTTCACTGTTAGCACCTGCAAAAACAACAATGGTATTGTTTCCGGTAACATCTACCGTTATCATGGCATTTCCTGAGGGTGTATCAACGGTTTTAATACCGTGAGCCTTTACACCCTCTGCCTCAAGTCTTCTGCAGAGCTCTTTCCCAGCAGAGTCATCCCCTACCGCCCCTATCATATAAACATCCGCTCCCAATCGTTTAGCAGCAACAGCTTGGTTGGCTCCTTTGCCACCTGCTGTCGTATAAAACTCATTGGCACGAATGGTTTCACCTTTTTGTGGAAGCTTATTAACTTTTGCTGAATAATCCATGTTAATACTTCCGATGACTACAATCTTCAACGATATCACTCCTTTTTGCCACAGATTCTCTGATTGCGAGTTTTGGCTGAAGTATAACCTCTTTCTGCTGGATTTCTTCACCATTCACCAGTTTAATTAATAGCTCAGCAGCTTCACATCCTATTTCATATTTGGGTTGAACGACAGTAGTTAGCTTAGGTGTTGTAAAGGTAGTCATTACGATATCATCATATCCGGTTATGGATATCTCTTGAGGGACTTTAATTCCTTTGTCTTTAAGTACTTCTAACGCCCCTAAAGCCATCAAATCATTGGCACATGCAACAGCAGTAAAACATTTTCCTGTCTTTAAAATTTCCGTCATACATGCCTTACCACTATTAATGCTATAATCTCCATCTTTTATCAACTCAAGGTCAATGGTAATGTCTGCATGGTTAAGAGCCTTTTTAAACCCTTTCAGCCTTTGCTCTGATGATGAATTGTATTTGGGTCCGGAAATATAAGCAATACATCGATGTCCATTATTGATTAAGTATTCTACCATCTCATGCATTCCAAAAATATTGTTGGTATAAACCTTTGGAACATTAGATATATTGATGCTTCTATCCATAATCACAAACGGAATTTTGTTTTTGAGAAGCAGCTTAATATTTTTTTCTTTTCTTTTAACTACACTGGTGTATATAATTCCAGCAGCATTATTTTCTTTGAGTACCCTTATATAGGCTTCTTCTTTGTCACTATTTTTGTCCGAGTTACACAAGACAAGATTGTATCCATAATGACTTGCTGTATCTTCTACACCTCTGACCAAATCAGGAAAAAAAGGATTTGAAATGTCAGGTAAAATAAGTCCCAAGATGTTTGTTTTCTTTGTTACCATCCCTTGAGCAATTCTGCTTGGATGATAATTGGACTCTTTAATGATATTGAGTATCCTTTCTCTGGTCTCCGGACCAACCCCTTCGCTCTTATTATTAATGACTCTGGATACAGTCGCTATGGAGACATTTGCTTTCTTAGCAATGTCTTTTATTGTCACATTCATTATTTACACACCCTCATAAGCTTTCCTCACAATCTCAGCAGTCCATTGGGCAAGTTGACTGATTTTCATTTCTTTTAAGCTTCTAACATAAGTATTTAAATTATCCCCTATAGGCTTCGTCCATTTATCTGTTATCTCATCGGGTCCATACATGATACCTAACGCAGTTGCGATTTGAGCCGCATTACAGTCCACGTCTTGACCTTCCATTGCAATAATATGCATGGTTTCATCAAAATCACCATTGCCGTACCAAAGCGCAATCACTTCTGCTGCTGCATTTGGATAAGCATGTATCCAATTATATTTTTCATACTTTTTCTCGCATAGTACCCACGCCTCTTCCCAGCTATTATGTTGGATACACATATCAAGGGCATAGGCTACTACAGAGTAATACTCACTGTCTTGAGGTATCATCTGTATGGATTCTTTCAGCACCTCTCGTATATTATTCTTTACAAAAGACAGAGAGACTAAAACTGCATTGAAAATCTCTCCAATAACACCATTATTATAATGAGATACGATGCCGTCTTCCCATGCAAGTTTGGCTGCTTTTTTAGGATTCCCGGGTGCTGCCATACCGCATACGGCACCTCTCATTTGGGCCCCTATCCATTCATAAAAAGGATTATTCAAATAGCCGCTTTCAGGTGGATAAATGCCTTGCCTGATATTTTTTAAAGCAATATCCTCTGCCGACCAGCCAAAGGGTATATAACCCACCCATTTTTCTGCAATATGTTTGGATAAGACGTTATATCCTTCTTTTTCAAAAGCCTTCAAAAACGCAAGTTCAAATGTTAAGTCATCATTAAAGGTGTTTGGTTGACGAACATAGCTTCTGATTTCTGAAAAAGTATCTCTTAAATTTTTTGTTGTATAGCCCTCGATAGCAGTTCCAAGGGCTCCACCACATATCTGTGCCATCCAGCCCCAATATATTTTTTCTTCGTAATCTTTAGAAAAGACATCATAATCAACACTGTCTATAAAATTAACATTCTCTAAATACATGTCCCATGAATCATATTCTTTGTAATGCCAATAAGCTGCGTTTGGATCTTTTTCAGCTTGGTTCAATGCATTAAGTATTCTACATGTAATTTGGTTTAATTCAATCATATCATTCCGATTATATGCGTCAAGACCCGTTTGGATGAGCTTTTCAGCTTCCGAAACCTTCCTGCCTCTATTCCCTACATCTTGAATAGCACCAATGATCAGTCTCTCCCTAGCACCGGACCCAGGTACTTCACTATACCATAACAGCTTAATTTTTCTGTCTTCCTCTAACTCTAAGGCTTCTATCTGATCCCATGTTTGCTCTTCTTCTGTTAATATTTTAGGTATAGAGCCTTCCATCAGTTCTTTTTCCATTTCCCATGCCTTCATACTATGCCCCCTTTAATATTTTTGTCGAACAATTGTTCAACTATTGTTTCACTATGGTTTAGCTATTGTTCCACTACCGTTTAACTATCGTTTCAACCATCATATGACATCATTGCCTTTTTAAGAATGGACATAAACCTTTCTCTATCTATTTCTACACCGACATCTGCATTTGGAGCCTTTCCGGTTACATGATTAACATCTACCACTGTTTTTCCATTTGTAAATGTACCCTTAGTCTCTATATCAACATGATATGACTTACATACCATCACCTCAGAATCTATGGCATAAGCCATTGCAAGGGGATCATGCATAACCGCACCTTCAAAGCCATACATTTTGCAGAAGTCTAAATATCCTAATAATATTTTTGAAGCAGTTTTTGCTATTTTACTGTTATAGCCACCAATCTCTTTAATTTCGTCAGGATAAACCAATGCTTTGTGTGTGACATCCAACCCTACCATGGTAATAGGAATACCGGACTCAAATACAATTTTAGCAGCATCTGAGTCTGCATAAATGTTGAATTCAGCAGCAGGTGTATCATTACCACAACCACAAGATCCACCCATTAAAATAATACGCTTAACTTTTTCTTTAACATCCGGATATTTTAAAATGGCCGTTGCAATATTGGTCAAAGGTCCTGTTGCAATAATTTGTAGTTCCCTATTATATTTGCTCGCCTCTTGATAAATCATTTCATACGCACTTAGCTTATCCGCGGCCTGCTTTGGCTCCGGCAGTACAATATCTCTTAGACCCGTTGTTCCATGTACATGTTCGGCTGTTACCAAGTCTTTGTATAAAGGTTTTGACGCTCCTTTTGCTACCGGTACATTTGCCCCTGCCAATTCAACAAGCTTCAGCGCATTTAAGGTTGTTTTATCTACCGATACATTTCCGGCTACCGGTGTAATTGCTTTTATATCAAAGTCTTGATTATTAAACATCATAAAAAGGGCTATGGCATCATCCAACCCAGGATCACAATCAATAATAATTGGTTTCTTAAACATGAATATCTCCACCTTTACAGTTTATTTTTAATGAAAATCATTGGTCATAATGCTTTAGGGATTTTATTAATAAATCAATAAACGCTTCTCTGTCAATATCCAATACAACCTCTACATTCTTTTCCTTTTTCAATACATGATGCATATCCGCAACCGTTGCACCGGTAGTAAATTCACCTTTTGTTTCGATATCTACATGGCATTTCATGGTTTCAAATAAATCCGGATTAATCAAGTAGGCTACTGCGCAAGGATCGTGTAACGGGCTTCCTTCAAAGCCAAACTGCTTGTGAAAAAGTGCAAAGTAATCCAGTAACTCCGCAACCATTTCTGATACCTTGCCGCCAATATTTCTGATTCTCTCAATATCTTCCGGATAAACCAGTGCTTTATGTGTCACATCCAGCCCGCACATGGTAATGGGAATACCTGAGTTATATACAATACTGGCTGCCTCCGGATCTACCAAAATATTAAATTCTGCCGCAGGCGTCCAATTACCACCAATACAAGAACCTCCCATTAATGAGATTTGTTCTATGTTGCTTTTGACTTCGGGATGTGACAAAAGTAAAGTGGCTATATTGGTTAGCGGACCTGTTGGAATAAGGGTTACAGGTCCATCACTTTTCTCTATAACATCCACCATAGCATCAATAGCATTGCGTTCACTCTTTTTCAAGCTTGGAGGCGGCAGTATAGGCCCATCCAATCCACTATCTCCGTGAACCTCCGGAGCAACAATCAAATCTCGGGAAAGCGGTTTTACGGCACCTGCGGCTACTTCCACTTCTATTCCCGCAAAGCTTAATACTCTTAATGCATTATTGGCAGTTTTATCCACCGTTTGGTTGCCTGCTACTGTCGTAACCAGCTTTACATCCAATTCTTCACTGGCAAAAGCCATCAGCAGTGCAATGGCATCATCGTGTCCCGGATCACAATCCATAATAATCGGTTTTTTAATCATATTATTTCCCCCTATTCTTTAAATACTTTTTAATCTGAGATTGTTTACTTGAAGAATATATAACCAATCCTAATACAGTTACGATATATGGTATCATTTGAACAAATTCAGTAGGCACTCTTAGGGATTGTAATGAATTGGATAACGCTTCAGCAGCACCAAATACGAAACATGCAACAGCAGTTCCTACAGGATTGCTTCCCCCCATTGCTTCTGCCGCCAGTGCTATAAAACCCCGCCCTACCGTCATATTCTTAGAAAACCATGAAACGTATCCCATAGACATGTACGCACCGCCAAAACCTGCAAAAGCCCCACTGAGTATGAGTGCAATATATTTAATTTTAATAACACTAACGCCAACAGAATCCGCAGCATTTTCATTTTCACCAACAGCCCTTATTTGCAAGCCAAGAGGCGTTTTGAATACCAATATGTAAACCACAAGAACCGATAATAGTGCCACGTATGTCAATACATTGTGCCCTGAAAATATATCTGAAACAACAGGTATCTGACTGATAATCGGAATCTCTATTTTAGGAAGCACTAAGCTTTTTAAAGACGTGGATATCCCTTTATCTTCAGCAATCAGATATAATGCGAAAATCGTTCCGCCGCTGCCTATTAGGTTGATGGCAACACCTGAAAGTATAATATTCGTCTTTAGGTTTAATGAAGCATATGCCATAAGAGCACCTGAAAGAGCGCCCGCCAATACAGCGGCCAGTAGTCCAATTAAAGCGCTCTGTGTCCCTGCACTTGCCACAACACCTGTAAGGGCTGCAATTAGCATAATCCCTTCTAATCCAATGTTGATAACACCTGCTTTATCAGAAATCAATGCCCCCATTGATGCAAAGATCAAAGGTGTTGTTACTCTAAGTACCGCATATCCAAAGCTTACAGAAAAAATAATTGCTAAAAAATTATCCATATCTTATTCCTCCCCTGCCTCAGAAATACTTGTTTTAGCTTCTTTATAGATCCATTTATGCTTGTATTTTGCCAAGAATCTTTCAGCTACAACCAAAACAATGATAATACCCTGTATCAAAGATACTACTTCATTTTGAACATCTGACATTCTTGCCATAATATCGGCACCAATTCTCAAATATGCAAGAAACAGTGCTGCAAAGGGAACATAAACAGGGTTATTCCGTGCTAAAATGGCAACAATAATGCCATCCCACCCAATATTGGGGAGTCCCTGCCAGGAAAATCTTTTGTACATGCCTAAAAGCTCCGTCGCACCGCCGACACCGGCAATAAAACCACCTAACAGCTGTGCATATAAAAATACTTTTAGAGTATTGATGCCTGAATATTCGGCAAAGCGGCTGTTTTGCCCTGTTACCCTTAATGCATACCCCCATTTGGTTCTGAACATAAAGTAATAGGTCGCCACCACAAATAAAATGGCTATAAAAAGACCAAAGTGAATGCGTGTTCTTGGAATGATATTGAGTAACAGAACACTCTTGGGTAATCTTTCAGAAACCATAGCACCTGCATTGACATCCCTAAGAAAATAATTAATAACATAAAGTCCCAAATAAAGTGCAATATAATTAAACATCAGAGAGGATACCAATTCGGACGCATTCCACTTTACTTTCAAATAAGCAGGGATTCCTGTAATTAAAGTTCCAAGTATCCCCCCAGCCAGCATAGCAATCATAGGATGTATCACTATGGGCAGTTCAATTAATAATGACAGTGCTGCTGCTGCTACAGCTCCGGCAAAAAAAGCACCTTCTGCTGCTAAGTTAAACTGTTGTGCACTGAACATAATACTAACTGCTAAACCGGTGAATATCAGCGGAATGGTCATCTCGATAACATTGCCTATGCGCCTCATACTGTCAATGGGTCCTATAAGAAATTCCTTTAAGGCATAGGCCGGTTCTTTGCTGACCAGTAGTATGATGACCAATGAAAATACAAGGGCGATTAGAATAACAACGGATGTTCGTATCCACTCAAAATTAAGTTTAATTTTATCCTTCTTCATAAATTGCCCTCCTAACCATCTCATCATCTTGTCTCTTAAGACCTAACATATAGAGACCCAGTTCCTCTTCGGAAAGGGTTTTTATGTCTTCAAAATATGCATATATTTCACCATTATAAAATACAATAAGCCGATCACTTAACTCCATGACTTCGTTCAAATCGGCTGAAATCAAAAGTACACCCGCCCCCTGATCTCTTAATTGAATGATTCTTTTACGTATAAACTCTGTGGCACCAACGTCAATCCCTCTGGTTGGCTGGTCGGCAATCAATAATTCCGGGTCTGAAGAAAACTCACGAGCAACTACCACTTTCTGTATATTGCCTCCGGAGAGCATTTTAACTTCTTGTAAGGGTGAGCTGCATTTGATTTTGAATTCTTTTGATTGCTCTTCTGACCGCTTTTTAATGGTTTTAATGTTTAAAACACCTTTTTTACTGTAAGGCTCTTTATCATACTTATCCGAAATCAAATTATTTTCTATACTCATTTTTTCAGCCACACCATATGTCATTCTGTCTTCTGGAATATGGGATACTTTAAGTTCTCTGATTTGCTTAATGGTATAATCATTAATCATATTCCCTTTTATGGATAGTTTTCCATCTGTTAAGGGTTGCAATCCTGTTAAAACCTCTACCAGTTCTCTTTGTCCATTGCCTTCAATACCTGCTATTCCCAATATTTCTCCTGACTTTAATGAGAAAGAAACATTATTAAGAACCCATTGTCCAAATTGATTTTTTTGATTTATATGCTCTACTTGCAAAATAACATCTTTGGGTTGAGCTTTATCTTTGTCAACCTTTAATATAACATCTCTGCCTACCATCAAACGGGATATATCTTCTTCTGTTACATCAGAGACATTATGAACCCCAACATTTCTAGCGTTTCTCATAACTGTAAGTCGATCGCAAAGCTCTTTAACCTCTCTAAGTTTATGAGAAATAAATATAATGGTATGTCCATTATCTTTTAATATCTTGAGTTCTTTAAACAACTCAACCGTTTCTTGAGGGGTTAATACTGCAGTAGGTTCATCCAGAATCAATATCTTTGCCCCTCTCAACAGTGCTTTAAGGATTTCTACTTTTTGCTTTAAACCAACAGGTATGTCTTTGACCAAAGCTCTTGGGTCCACCTTTAGATTATACTTTTCTGCCAATTCTTCAGTTATTTGAATCGCTTTTTCTATATCAAAGAATATGGACTTTTTAGGCTCTATGCCAAGTACAATGTTTTCAGCAATTGAAAGAGAGGGCACAAGCATAAAATGCTGGTGAACCATCCCTATACCTTTTTCAATGGCTTTATTGGACGAAGACAAATCCAGTTTTTCACCCTTGAGGACAATTTCTCCTTCTTCCGGTACATGCATCCCAAACAATATCGTCATAAGGGTGGATTTTCCGGCACCATTTTCGCCAACAACAGCATGGATTTCTCCTTCCTTGAGAGAAAAATTCACCTTATAGTTGGCAATGATTCCATTGGGATATACTTTTGTAATATCTTTCATTTCAAGAAGTTGCGTCATAAAATCACTTCCACCATAGAATTTTTGTTTTTTAGTATAAAGCCCCCTTAGAAGCTTTCACTTTTAAGGCGGCTTTCATTATTGATTGATATGTGTTTTTTTATTTTACTGAGTTTTTAATTTCATTGAGTTCTTCAGTGCTCATTCCTATAGCCGAAGATACTTTTATTTCACCATTAACTATTTTTTCTTCAATTTCTTTCAATTCATTTCTTATTTCGTCTGAAATAAGCGCATTATAATATTCATTGTCTGCAAGCCCAATGGCTTCTTCTGCCATCCCCAAGTTTTCTGCGCTGCCATAAGGAATAGTTCCTTCCATGTGCAAGTCAATGGCTCTAACCAGTGAGTTGTCAACTCTTTTTAACATGGATGTTACGATTAGGTTCGCTTTTTCCGGATCAGACTCTGTAAACAACAATGCTTGGTCAGAGTCTACACCTATGGCATATTTATTCATTTCCTTTGCAGCATCTAATTGCCCAAGTCCAGCTTGACCTGCTACGTTAAATCCAATGTCTGCGCCCATTCCGTATTGTGCCAGGGCTAATTCTTTTCCTTTTGCAGGATCATCAAAGTTTCCGATATAAGATATTTTTACTTTCATTTCTGAGTCTATGTATAGAGCACCTTCTATATACCCTACAAGGAAGTCGTTGATGACAGGAATATCCATTCCACCCAAGAATCCGATTCGTTTATCAGGGTTTGCAAGCTCCATTTCTGAAGTTGTCACTCTTGCGGCCAACACACCTGCCAGAAATGAACCTTCGTTTTGTTTGTAATTAATAGAGTATACATTGTCCAATTCAAAGTTTTCATAATCTACAGTCGTATCAAAGATGATAAAATTCTTTTCCGGATACATGGGTGCAATATCTTGAAGCATTTCTTGCATCTGCCATGTCCCAACGATAATGATATCCCAATCGTCATCAGAGACGTCTCGCAAAGTGGGCTCCCATTTTGTTTCGTCATAATTCATTTCGATGGTTTTTGTGACAACTTCATCACCATATTTCTCTTGAATCATTTTGAGTCCATTATCAGCAGAATCAAAGAAAGACTTGTCGCCTAATGTACCATTAATAAGCAATGCTATCTTTAATGCCTCTGCTCCTTCACCTGTATTTCCTTCCGGATCTGGTGTATCATTACCGCCGCAGCCTGTCAATCCAAGTGAAAATACCAGCATGAAAATGGTTATAACTATAACATGTCTTTTCAATTCTATTCCCCCTTATTTTTTAAGTAAACGTTTTAGTAAAACGTTTACTTAGATTCTATAATATTTCCCTAAAATTATCAACTACTTTTTATGTGCACATGACAAGAAATAAATAAGGCTTGCTAAACCAATACATATGTCAGCTTCAACAGTGTTTGATATATTTGCAAAAAAAAAAGAAATAGCACTGATTATCTGCTATCTCTTCTTATTATTTTATTTGATATTTTATTTTTATTTATGCTGTTTTATTGTTAGGCATAGACTTGCTTTTTGCAAATATCATTCTTCCTGCAGCGGTTTGTAAAACACTGGTCACTGTAACATTGATGGTGTCTCCAATATGTTTTCTTCCTTCTTCTACAACAATCATGGTTCCATCGTCCAGATAGGCCACGCCCTGATTCATCTCTTTACCTTCTTTTATAACGGTTACTAACATATCTTCACCAGGCAAAACAATAGGTTTAAGAGAATTTGCCAATTCATTAATATTCAGAACTTCTACACCATGTAATTCTGCAACTTTGTTCAAATTATAATCATTGGTTACTACTTTTCCACCTATATGTTGTGCCAGCTTAAGGAGTTTAATATCTACTTCCGATACATCTTCAAAATCTTTATCCGTGATTTGAACATCCATCACTTTATCTTTTTGAATTCTATTCAATATGTCCAGACCTCTACGGCCTCTGTTTCTTTTTAGAGCATCTGAAGAATCTGCTATATGACGTAATTCCTCCAAAACAAATTCTGGAAGTATTATATTCCCTTCAATAAATCCTGTTTTTATAATGTCAGATATTCTACCGTCAATAATAACGCTTGTGTCCAATATCTTTGGTGTTGCCTCATCATTAAATTTATTTTTCCCTTTAAAAATCCCGGCTGAATTCTTTTTTGAAGTCGGCAAATTTCTTAACAGGTCATTTCCCTTTTTTGTAGCAATACTGATTCCCAAATACCCTAAGAAAATATAAGTAAGTATAGACAGTATGGTGCCTATATATAATATATCAATTATAACGAATAGTTGACTTATCAAATAAGCAATGATTAAGCCTATTACTAAACCCGCTGTTCCTGATACCATGTCGCTAGATGGTACTTTTTGTAAATCTGATTCTATACGTCTTGCTATTTTAATTCCTCCATTTTTTAAAGCAGGCGTAATAAAAAAGAATATAAGACCGAAAACTAAAATACAAACTCCCGAAATAATTACTTTAGTTCTAGCTGTTAATGCTATCATATCGCTAAATGCAGGTAAGTTTAGTATCCAAAAAATTAATACAGATATCCCATATCCAATTAACATTCCTGTAATACCGATAATTGCTTTTAATATTTTATTAAACATTATTTCACCTCCTCTAATCATTATTAGCACTATAAGAATATTTTATAACTGTTATACAATAATTCCAAGTATAATTATTAGAAATTTTTTACATAAATTAAGCACCTATCGGTGCTTATTCACAAAACACAGCGTCATTTACCAATTCTACTACCGTTTTTTCATCTGAATTCCTTGCTAAAACTAATTCACTAATCAATATTTGTTTGGCGTTTGTAAGCATTTTACGCTCTCCGGTCGATAGCCCTTTCTCTCGGTCTGCAAGCATGAGATTTCTTACAACCATTGCTACTTCAAAAATATTACCACTCTTTAATTTATCCATATTTTCTCTATATCTTCTATTCCAATTATCAGGCATATTGGAAGCAGAATCTTTCAATAAATCAAGAACCTGGGTTACTTCTATTTCTGTAATGATATTTCGTATTCCTATTTCATTGATATTATCCAGCGGAACCATTACTTTCATTTCACCAATAGGAATTTTCATAACATAATATTTGCGTTTTTCACCTAATATATCTTTCTCTTCAATTTCCTCGATAACACCTGCACCATGCATGGGATAAACAACTTTATCCCCAATATTGAACATCATAACACCGACCTCCCAGCCCATAATATCAGTATAAAGGATATGCCCCAATGTGTCAAGCAGTATAGTTTATCACAGGAATTAATATCTGTCAATACATTAAAATCATATTTTATTACGTCCGTATCATATAGGCATATCTCCAACCAAAACCTGTGTTTCTTACAGGTACCAACTATACTGTATTGATGACTTCAATTGCTTTGGTTACAGTGGCAATACCCTTGATTTTATCACTTTTCATAGCATCAGCCAGCTTATGATAATTCTTTTCCGGGAGAAGTATTTTTTCAAAGCCCATTCTTAAAGCTTCTTTAATCATTTTTTCTGAATGCGGAATGGGTCTAAGTTCCCCTGTTAATCCAATTTCTCCAAAAACCAGCACTTTGCTTGCGGCAATCTTTATGCCCCTATAGCTTGAATAAATTGCCAAGGCTACTGCTAAATCCGTTGAAGTACCCTCAGGCTTTATGCCGCCTACAATATTGATATAAACATCATGATTAATAAGAGATACACCAGCTTTTTTTTCTAAAACAGCTATAATCATATTCAATCTTCCATTATCGATTCCAATAGAAGTTCTTCTGGCAAAACCCACATTAGCAGGAACAACTAAAGCTTGTATCTCCAACAGCAGCGGTCTTGTCCCTTCAAAGCTCGAAGTTGCAATTGAACCTTCAGACTCTTTTTCTAATCCTTCTAAAAAACTTTTGGATAGGTTATCAAACTCAATTAACCCTTGCTCTTTCATCTCAAAGGCACCGATTTCACTTGTCGTCCCATATCGATTTTTATAGGATCTCAATATCCTCAATTCTTGATTTCGTTCACCGGTAAAATGCAGAACAGCATCTACCATATGCTCAAGGGTTCTGGGTCCTGCCAACTCTCCTGTTTTGGTAACATGGGCAACAATAAAAACAGGAATATTTCTAACCTTAGCCGTTCTGATGATATGGTTGGCACATTCTCTGACTTGTGATACAGTTCCAGGTGCTGATGATAAATTCTGACTATATAGGGTTTGAATAGAATCTATAATTAAAAAATCAGGCTGAACATCGTCTATACATGATAATATATGGTCAATATTGGTTTCAGATAACAGCAACAATTTATCAGATAGTGCTCCTATTCTATCGGCTCTAATTTTGATTTGTTCCTCTGACTCTTCACCGGTTATGTAAAGGACTTTCTGCTGCTGATTAGAAATGCTTGCAGCTGCTTGTAAGATAAGTGTCGACTTTCCTATACCGGGTTCACCGGAAATAAGGGTTACTGCACCCTTAACCAAGCCGCCGCCCAACACTCTGTTCAATTCATTAATGCCCGTATTCACACGATTGTATAGGCCTGATTTCACTGCCTCTATAGGCACTGGTTTAGACGGTTTTCCGGTTGATGCCATGCTGTTGGATGAAGCTTTTATATCATGTATTTTTTCTTCGGTCATAGTATTCCATTGACCGCATATGCATTGTCCCATCCATTTTGGGCTTTCATATCCACATTCTTGGCATACGAAGATTGTTTTTGCTTTTTTCATTTGTACCCCCATTAGAACAATTAATAATTAGTAATGTATAATGAATAATTAAGGAGGATTTTCTTTCGAAAATCTCCCCTTTTTTATTATTCAATGGAAATTTTGCACAGCAAAATTCACCTTAATTATTCATTATTAATTATTACTTCCTTTTTATCCTCTACTTTTTGAAATACAATTTTATCTTCTTGTAGATCTACTTTTATGCTTTCATTAGAAGATATGGTTTTTTTCAATAATTCTTCGGCAAACTTGTCTTCTATTAATCGCATAATGGTTCTTTTAAGAGGCCTTGCTCCAAATTTCTGGTCATATCCCTTTTTTGCTATATGCTCTTTTACAGAGTTGCTGATTTTGATATCAATATTCATTTTTCCTAATTTTTTCTTTAATCCGTCTGTTAACAATTCAATAATATTCATAATGTGCTCTTGATCAAGAGAATGGAATACAATAACTTCATCGATCCTGTTTAAGAATTCAGGACGGAAGGATTTATTAAGCTCATCCATAACATTCTCTTTCATTTTCTCATATGCATCCATTTTTTCATCGACATCGCCGGCCATAAATCCCATGGACTTTTGTTTCTTAATGCGCTGAGCACCTACATTTGAAGTCATAATAACAACGGTGTTTTTGAAATCTACTACCTTACCTTTTGAATCGGTTAGACGACCATCTTCAAGAATTTGCAAGAGCAAGTTAAATACATCGGGATGTGCTTTTTCGATTTCATCCAGCAACACGACTGAGTAAGGTTTTCTTCGTACTCTTTCAGTTAATTGCCCGCCATCTTCAAAGCCAACATATCCTGGGGGCGATCCAATCAGTTTGGATACGGAATGCTTTTCCATGTATTCCGACATATCCAATCTAATAATGGCACTTTCTTCTCCAAATATAGCCTCTGCAAGGGCTTTGGACAGCTCTGTTTTTCCGACACCGGTAGGTCCAAGAAATATAAAAGATCCAACAGGTCTATTGGGGTCCTTCAGCCCTACTCTTGCCCGCCTAATTGCTCTGGAAACGGCTTTTACAGCTTCATCTTGTCCTATTACTCTTTTATGGAGAACATTCTCAATATTTAATAAACGTTCTGATTCATTTTGAGTTAATTTATTGACAGGAATTCCTGTCCATTTGGACACAATTTTAGCTACATCTTCTTCATCTACTATGGCCTTATTTATGCTTTTATTTTTCCAATGGTCTTGTTTTTCTGAGATTTCTTCATGAACTTTCTTTTCCATATCTCGAATCTGAGCGGCTTTCTCAAACTCCTGCATTTGTACAGCTTGTTCTTTTGTATTAGAGAGTTCATCTAATCGTTCTTCTAATTTTACCACATCATTGGGTTTTATGAAGGTAGATAACCTTATTTTTGATGCGGCTTCATCTATTAAATCAACTGCTTTATCCGGAAGAAATCGATCAGAAATATAACGATCTGAAAGATGTGCAGCCGCTTTTAATGCGTCATCCGTTATTTTAACTTTATGATGATCCTCGTATTTTGGTCTTAGACCTTCCAATATTTTTATTGTATTTTCTACAGAAGGTTCCTCTACTGTAATGGGTTGAAATCTTCTTTCTAATGCCGTATCCTTCTCAACACGTTTTCTATATTCATCAAAGGTAGTGGCTCCAACGACCTGAATCTCACCTCTTGCTAAAGCCGGTTTCAAAATATTGGATGCATCGATAGCACCTTCAGCCGCACCGGCTCCAATAATTGTATGCAGTTCGTCGATAAAAAGAATAACTTCACTGGATTTTGAAGCTTCCTGTATGGCTTTTTTAAGTCTTTCTTCAAATTCCCCTCTGAATTTTGCACCGGCCAGCATGGATGCCATATCCAATGTTATAATTTTCTTATCCTGCAAGTAGTCACAAATTTCACCTTCTGCAATTTTTTGTGCCAAGCCTTCTGCTATTGCAGTTTTTCCTACTCCGGGTTCTCCAATTAGGCATGGGTTATTTTTTGTTCTTCTATTTAAGATTTGTATGACTCTTTCAATCTCTGTCTCTCTACCGATTACCGGATCAATTTTCCCTTCCTTAGCTGCAGCAGTTAGATCTTTTCCAAAGCGTTTGAGCATACTTTTCTGATCATTGGCTTCTTCATCTTCATCCACTGCCTCTGAATATTCCTCACTTTCCATTATGTCAAGGGTTTCTTTTATTAAGTTTTCCAAATCTATATTCAATTCTACCAGGGCTTTTACACCTATTCCGTTTCCTTCTTTAATCATTCCAATCAACAAATGCTCTGTTCCTATTGCCCCTTTGCCCTGTTTTTTTGCTTCTAAATAACTGATTTCAATAATCTTAGCAGTCCTTTGGGTAAATCCTAATAATTTAGTATTGGTGCCGCTGGCCTCTCCAATCAGCTTTAATATGACTTCTCTGATTTGACTTTCATCAACACCAAAATTATCCAATGCTTCTGCAGCTACTCCTTCATCTTCTCTTATAAGCCCTAGTAAAATATGTTCACTGCCTATTAAGCTGTGCCCCATTTTTTTTGCTTCATCTTGAGCATAGGCAATAGCATTCTTTGCCGTTTGAGTAAATTTTCCATAAAACTCCATTTGCCTTCACCACCATTTCTTTTCACTTTATTGTCATCGAATCAAATCTCCAACCAGCTCTGCACGTTTAATGTTTCTTTCTCTTTCATCTAAATCTTTGCCATATAAAATTTGTAAAGAAGCCGGTTGAACACATTGAATCATATGCTGGAGGGTTTTAGCATTGGTTTCTGTTACCAAGCCCACATCCACACCAAGTATAACGTCTGATAATAGCTTCATACTTTCCTTATAGCTCAGTATCCTGGCATTTTTTAACAAGCCATAAGAACGATAAATTTTGTCTTCAAAAAAAATTCTATCTTTATTTAAAAGTAATTTCCTTGCCCTGTTTTCTTTTTCAATAATTTGGCAGATAATATTTTTGACCGCTTTTATGACCTCCGCCTCACTTACACCAAGCGTTACCTGATTGGATATTTGAAACATATTACCTAAAGCCTCGGATCCTTCGCCATAGACACCTCTTACAGTTAAGCCTATTTTAGCAATGGTTTGAATAATATTTTTAAGCTCTCCTACCATCCTAAGCCCCGGAAGATGCATCATTACCGATGCTCTTAATCCTGTGCCCACATTGGTTAGACAAGAAGTTAAAAAGCCTAATTTCTCATCAAACACATATTCTAATTTGTTTTCAAGTACATCATCTACTTGGCCGGCTATTTGAAAAGCTTCTTCCAGCTGAAAACCATTTTTTATACATTGTATACGAATATGGTCCTCTTCATTAATCATAATACTGATTTCTTTATTTGGACTTACGATTAATGCACCCTTATTACAATCATTTAAAAGAGAAGGGCTCATCAAATGTTTTTCTACCAATTCTTGTTTGTTCAAAAGATTCATTTCGCTTAAAACATTAATGTTGTAATCTGAAAACGTATCCTGATACTTAAAAACACCTGAGACTTCGTCAATCACTTTTGTCCCCTCTTCCTCAGATAACATCATGGGAAAAGGGTATTGCTTAATATTTCTTGCAAGCCTGATTCTACTGCTAATAACAGGTATATTGTCTTCATTCCTCATTGCCGTCACCTCCAATGATGCTATTTTCTAATTCTTTTATTTCATCTCTTATAACAGCTGCTGCTTCAAACTCTTCTTTCTTAATTTTTTCTTTTAATGCCTTCTTCAAATTTAATATTTCGTTCTTTATCTTTAATTCTCCTCCTGTTCTATGAGGAATTTTACCCACGTGTATGGTTTTACCATGTACTTTTTCCAATATCATGTCTAAGTTGCCTTTAAACATATCATAACAGTCTCTGCAGCCCAATCTCCCGGATTTTCTAAAGCCATCAAGGGTTAACCCACAACCATTACATTTTGGAACACTATAATCCATTGAATGATCGGTTTGTCCATGTATGGTATCAAAAAGGCTGGAGACTAAATTATTGATGTTTTTACCTTTAGACGCTTCTATAATAATATTCTCATATGTTTTTGCACAGTGCTCACAAAGATTGATTGATGTTTTCTTTCCATTTATGATTTTAATAACATGCACCTTTGCCTGCTTTAGTTTACATTTTTCACAAATCATCTAACCCGCCTCCTTTACCTATTTTTATAAATTGCCAACATCATACTTTTTAATACGTTAGCTCTTATTTCATTCTTTATGTTTAGAGGTGAATGAATAGAACGATCATTTACAGCAGCATTCATTATTTCGCCTTCTCTGTTTGTAATGATATCTCTTTGATAAAGTAATTGTATGATTTGGACTGCTTTCAGCTTGTTGATACTGCTGCCTATTTCTGATATAAGCCCCTCAATGTACCGGTCTTTATCAATGTCCATTTGAACAATCTTAATAAATCCTCCGCCACCCCTGCGGCTCTCTACAATATATCCTTTATCCATTGAAAATCTAGTGGTCAAAACATAATTAATCTGAGAAGGTGCGCATTTAAAATAATTAGCAAGCTCATTTCTTTGTATTTCCACCGTTTGATTACTGGCATCATCCAATAGCTCTTTTAAAAACATTTCAATAATGTCACTAATATTAGCCACTTTTACCACCTCCAATTAGACTTTCTTTGACTTTTATTCTATACTATTTTTCCCTTCTTTTCAACTGTACATTCAATATGAAAGGTAATTTTTTAGAAGAATTAAAATTTGAGGCATTAAAAAAACGCTCTTTCGAGCGTTTTTTGAGTGCTTTTTATTCTTCGTCTTTTTTAGCATCTGCTATAATTTTATCTGCTAAATGAGCAGGTACTTCTTCATATCTGTCAAATTTCATTGTAAAGCTTCCTCTTGCTTGTGTCATAGAACGTAAGTCGATAGCATATTTAAACATTTCTGCCATAGGTGCTTCTGCTACCACCTTTTGAGATCCATCAGATTGAGGTTCCATACCCAGGATACGACCTCTTCTCTTGTTCATATCTCCCATGATATCACCCATATAATCATCAGGGATGTTTATTTCAACATGCATAACCGGCTCAAGCATAACAGGCTTTGCTTCTTGCATACCTTTTTTAAACGCCAGAGAAGCAGCTATTTTAAATGCCATTTCGGATGAGTCTACGTCATGATAAGAGCCATCATATAATACTGCTTTTAAGTTGACTACAGGGTATCCTGCCAATACACCTTTATTCAGGCATTCTCTAAGACCTTTTTCTACAGCCGGTATATATTGTTTAGGAACGGATCCACCAAAAATTTCTTCACTGAATTCAAAGTCTTCAGTACCTTGAGAGAAACGAATATGAACATCCCCATATTGTCCTGCGCCACCGGATTGCTTTTTATGCTTGCCTTGTACATCTGCTTTTCCCTTGACGGTTTCTCTGTAAGGAATCTTTTGATCTAAGATATTAACGTTAACACCAAATTTATCTTTTAGTTTAGCCGTGATAACCGATATATGAATATCTCCTTGACCGCCTACTAACGTTTGACGGGTTTCGGTATTTCTTTGAACGACAAAGGATGGGTCTTCTTCAGTCAATCGATTTAATCCTGTTCCGATTTTTTCTTCATCTCCCTTGTCTTTTGGCTCTAATGCCATGAACAAAGTAGGTTCGGGGAAATTAATTTTATTGTATATAATCGGCTTTGCTTTGTCACAAAGTGTATCTCCAGTGGCTGTATTTTGCAATTTAGATATGGCAATGATATCTCCTGCTGCCGCACTGGAAACATCTACTTGATTTTTACCTCTCAGCATAAACATGTTTCCGATTTTTTCAGATTTATCTTGGGTAGAGTTAAAAACTTCTGTTCCGGTTTTTAATATACCCGATATTATTTTAAGTAAAGATATTTTTCCTACAAATGGGTCAACGATGGTTTTAAATACCAATGCCGACAAAGGTTCACTTTCACTGCATTTTCTTGTTTCTTCTTCATCGTTTTTAGGATTTTTTCCAACGTAGTCACCATGTTCTTTTGGATTAGGTACATATTCTGTTAGAATATCCAATAGTGTAGGTATCCCATTATTATTAACTGCAGAGCTTACTAAGATAGGTACAACACTTCCATCAGCAATTCCATTTTTTAGCCCCGCATGTATTTCATCTTGTGTAAACTCTTCGCCTTCAAAATATTTTTCTAAAAGTTCTTCATCACTTTCAGCAACAGATTCTATCAGCATCTCTCTTAAAGGTTCGATACTATCTGCCATATCCGCAGGCATTTCTGCTTCATTAAACCCTTTATCCGTAAATGTTCTGCCTTTCATGTCTACTACATTAACAAAGCCTGTAAACTTTTCTCCGCCCATAGGAAACATAAAAGGTGCAACAGATTTTCCTAATTTATCTCTCAATTGATTAACAACATTCTCAAAGTTGACGTTTTCTTTGTCCATTTTATTAACGATAATAAAAGTAGGTAAATTTCTTTCTCTGGCATATTTCCATACTTTTTCTGTTCCAACCTGAACACCTGAGGATGCATCCACAACAATAACCGCAGCACGCGCAACTCTTAGAGAAGAGATTACCTCACCTACAAAATCAAAGTAACCCGGAGTATCTAAAAAGTTTATTTTTACGTTATCCCATTCAACAGGTACAACAGATGTCCCAATTGACATACCTTTATCAATTTCCATTTTATCATAGTCGGCTACCGTGTTTCCGTCTTCAACTTTTCCCATTCTTGAAATTACTCCTGTAGAGTAGAGTGCTGCTTCTACTAAAGTTGTCTTTCCACTACCTCCGTGTCCGACTAGTGCAACGTTTCTAATTCTATCACTCGCATATTCTTTCATATTTCGTAACCTCCCATAGATTATTTGAAAATAGGCAGTACATAAATTATACCATTGTTTAAAATAAATATAAAATATTTTTTAAATTTTTAATCTTTTTTTTATGCCATATTTCCACAGATTTTATTTCGAAATAAGAAATCTATTTTTTATTGCCTTATAATGGCTATTATGAACAAAAAAACAGGTAATATGACCTGTTTTTTTTATAATGAATCTGTATTTTTAAAGGGATAAAATTTTGAAAACAATAAAGTTAAAACTATAGCAACCAATAAACGCGTTATTGTCATAACCCAGACATTAGCGCCTATGACTGCGAAAATTAAGGTGGTCTCCAAAAAGCCATGGCAGCAAGATAGAAAGATACCTATTAAAAAAATATCTTTCTTAGTCATTTGAGATTCTTGAGCAGCTTCCATTACGGCTCCCGCTCCATAGGAAATACCTATAACAAAGCCTATCAACAAAGGAAAAAGAGCATCTTTTGATAACCCAAAAAACTTAGAAATAAAAGACAGTTTCTTGGATATAAGCTCTAAAGCCTTGTAATCTCTCATTATTTGAATAACAATCATTAAGGGTATGATGACCTTAAACATCCCCCATATAACGCTGATCGTGCCAAAAAAGGCGTCTTTTGCAATGATTTCTACCATAACACTGCCCCTAACTGTCCAATAATAATTCCAAATATAATGGCTAGAGCAAATCTTAAAGCAACAAAAAAGCCAATATTTAATCCTAGTTTTTTCATTAATGCCGTTTCGATAAGAATAATATGACAAAATAAAATCATAACAGCCAGTGTTGTGATATGTTGTGAACTAAGGGATATGGTCTTCATTGCTGCAATTGCACCATACTCATCTAAAAATAGCCCTGTAATAAAGGGAATAGCAGCTTCACCGGGAAGATTGAACCATCCCATTAAGGGATTGAACAGTTTGCCCGCAGCTGCCATAACAGGTGTATATTTTAATATGGTCACAATCACATAAACCGGGATAATAATTTTTGATAAAAACCATAAAGTCTCCAGACCTTTTCTAAAGCCCGTTTTTATAGATTGAAAAATCATTTTTTACCAACCGTATTATTAAAATTCTGCCGATTTTGGTGTTCGCGGAAAAGAGATGACGTCTCTGATATTACCCATACCTGTTAAATACATGATCATTCTTTCAAAACCCAAACCATAGCCTGAGTGTTGGGCACCACCATATTTTCTTAGATCCAAATACCACCAATAATCTTCCTCGTTTAATCCCATTTCTTTTATTCTTTCTATAAGTAAGTCATATCGGTCTTCTCTTTGACTGCCCCCGATAATCTCTCCGACTCCGGGAACAAGTAAATCCATAGCAGCTACCGTTTTATCATCATCATCCAGCTTCATATAAAATGCTTTGATATCTTTTGGATAATTGGTAACGAAAACCGGTTTTTGATATACTTCTTCTGTAATATATCTTTCATGCTCTGTTTGAAGATCAATACCCCATTTTACAGGAAACTGGAATTCTTTGTCCGCTTTTTCCAGCAATTCAATGGCTTCTGTATAAGTAATGCGTTCAAAATCTGAATTCATGACATTGTTAAGCCTATCTACCAGTCCTTTATCAATGAAAGCATTAAAAAACTTAATTTCATCATGTGCATTCTCCATTACATATTGGATAATGAATTTAATCATATCCTCAGCCAGCTGCATGTTATCTTTTAAATCAGCAAAGGCTACCTCAGGCTCAATCATCCAGAATTCTGCCGCATGTCTGGATGTATTTGAATTTTCTGCCCTGAAGGTGGGTCCGAAAGTATAGATTTTTTTATAGGCCAATGCATATGCTTCCCCTTCAAGCTGCCCGCTGACCGTCAAGTTCGTCTCTTTACCAAAAAAGTCTTGAGAAAAGTCTATTTCACCTGAATCATTTTTGGGCGGCATATTCATATCCAATGTACTGACTCTAAACATATCCCCCGCACCTTCACAGTCGCTGCCTGTAATGATGGGTGTATGTACATAGACAAAACCTCTTTCTTGGAAAAACTTATGTATGGCATAAGCCGTTATGGATCGTACTCTAAATACAGCTGAAAAGGTATTGCTTCTCGGTCTTAAATGTGCAATCTCTCTTAAAAATTCAAAAGAATGTCTCTTTTTTTGAAGCGGATAGTCTTTTTCAGATCCGCCTTCTAATTCAACTTCACTGCATTTTATTTCAAAAGGCTGCTTAGCCTCCGGTGTAGCAACTAAAGTTCCTTTAACGATTAAGGCAGATGCAATGGTAATTTTAGATATCTCATCAAAGTTATCCATATCACTTTCATAAACCAACTGTATATTTTTAAAAGATGTGCCATCATTTAATTCGATAAAACCAAATTGTTTAGAATTTCTATGGGTTCTTACCCATCCTTTTACAGTGATTTTTTTGTCTATATATTTTTCCGGATTTTTAAATATTTCTTTTACTTCTGCTATTATCATTTTAACACTCCTCCACAATGTCTCTTTTCTAAGTGATATTATATATTTTTGACCTTTTTCTGTAAAGCAAAACAACCTTTGGATTTAAGATTTAGTTTAAGAAAACCTTAAATTTTAAGTTATTATGGATCAAGTCGGGCATTGAGACCCGACACATTTAGTTTGACACTTTGCATAAATAAAATACCCGATTGATATCGGGCATTTATTTATATTCGTTTTACTTATCTATCGGTTTCATGGTTGGGAATAATATCACATCTCTTATGGATGGTGAGTCTGTTAATAACATAATCATTCGGTCTATACCAATCCCTAAGCCGCCTGTTGGCGGAAGGCCTACTTCTAAAGCATTTACAAAATCTTCGTCCATCATGTGAGCTTCTTCATCCCCGGCATCTCTTTGTTTCAGCTGATCTTCAAATCTTTGCTTTTGATCAATTGGATCATTCAGCTCTGAGAAAGCATTGGCTATTTCCCAAGTATTTATAAATGCCTCAAAACGATTGGTTCTCCTAGGGTCATTAGGATCACGCTTAGCTAGAGGTGAGACTTCCACCGGATGATGGGTTATAAAAGTTGGCTGCTCCAGTTTGTCCTCACAGTATGCTTCAAACAATGCATTAATGACATATCCTCGAGTCATCTTTTCAGCATCTTCTATATGCTTTTCTTTAGCAACTTTTATAGCTTCTTCGTCTGTATTGATTTCAGAAAAATCAACACCTATATATTCTTTTACTGCTTCCTCCATGCTCATTCTTTTCCAAGGAGGTGTTAAATCAATGTCTTTTCCTTGGTAATTAATTTTCGTTGTTCCCAATGTTTTTTGAGCAACTTGAGATATTAAATTTTCTGTTAATTCCATCATGTCATCAAAATCAGCATATGCTTGATACATTTCTATAGCTGTATATTCAGGGTTATGTTTGATAGACATACCTTCATTTCTAAACATTCTACCCATTTCATATACTCTATCAAAACCACCAACGATTAATCTTTTTAGATACAACTCATTGGCTATTCTAAGATACATATCTAAATCCAGGGTATTGTGATGTGTAATGAATGGTCGAGCAGAAGCACCACCAGCTATAGGGCTCAGTATTGGTGTATCTACTTCAATAAAATCTCTGTCATCCAAGAAGTTTTTAATTTCTTTAATCATTTTTGATCTAAGCATAAAAGTGTTTTTAACTTCCGGATTGACAATAAGATCCACATATCTTTGTCGATATCTTAAATCAGTATCTTTTAGACCATGGAACTTTTCCGGTAATATCTGCAGTGATTTAGATAGAAGTATTAAATCACTTACTTTAATGGATATTTCATTTTGTTTGGTTTTAAATACGCTGCCTTTTATGCCTACAATATCACCGATATCATATGTAACAAATCGTTCATATTCTTCTTCACCAATGGCATCTTTTCGAACATAGCATTGAATTCTCCCTTGCTTGTCCTGAATGTCAATAAAGGAGGCCTTACCCATTTGACGCTTTGCCATGATTCTTCCTGCCATAGATACTTGCTGACCTTCCATGGCATCAAAATTGGTTTTAATATCTTGACTAAAAGCATCGACATCATATTTTTCTGCTATAAAGGGATCTCTTCCCTGATCTCTAAGTTTTTGAAGCTTGTCTCTTCTGACTTGAAGGACTTCTGAAATATTTTGCTCTGTGCTCATTTTGTCATTACACCACCTATTTACTTATATATTTCAAGTATTTCATATTTTATTACGCCATCTGGGACTTGAATTTCCACAGTATCGCCAACCTTTTTTCCTATAAGGCTGCTTCCTACAGGTGATTCGTTAGATATTTTATATTCATAAGGGTCTGCTTCAGTAGATCCTACAATCGTGTAGTCGATGATTTCATCGTATTCCAAGTCTTTAATTTTTACTTTTACACCGATATTGACTTGATCAAAAGAAATACCTTCTTCATCAATAATAATTGCTTTTCTTAGCATGCTTTCTAACTTAGCAATTTTCTCTTCCAAGTCGGCCTGCTCGCTTTTTGCAGAATCATATTCTGAATTCTCACTGATGTCACCAAAAGAAATTGCTTCTTTTATTCTTTCCGCTACTTCTTTTCTTTTTACTGTCACAAGATTTTCAAGTTCAGTTTCAATTCTGTTGTACCCTTCTCTGGTTAATAAAACTTCATCCGTCATCGTATTCGCTCCTTTTCATTTTTGATGAATTCAGAATTATCGCTGCTGTTCATTTTTATGAATTTTTATTAATTATATGTTGATACGATTAAAATATTCAATGCTGTAATAAAAAAATTTTTCATTAATGTAATTCATATCATTACTTTTTTCATTCGAAATATTATAAAATAGATAAGTATCCTTGTCAAGCATTGCCAGCCAAGGATAGATTATGTTATTCAATATTTTTTCTTGCATATTCATCAAGCATTAATATTATCTCATCTTTATTATCGATTTCATTCACTCTGCGTCTTATTTCTGTTGCGTGACGCAATCCTTTAAAATACCATCCTAAATGTTTTCTCATTTCACGTATGGCCACATATTCACCTTTGTCTTTTATTAACAACAGTAGATGTTTTTTGATTGTTATTATTTTTTCTTCAATACTGGGTTCTTGATACGGTTGGTTGCGTAAAGCAGATAAAACTTCCTCAAATATCCAGGGTCTCCCTTGTGCACCTCTGGCTATCATGACACCATCACAATTGGTCTCTTGGAGCATCCTAACAGCCTCCAATTTAGTAAAAACATCACCGCTTCCTATTACTGGAATATCTACAGATTCTTTTACCTGTTTGATCAGTTCCCAATTTGCTTGTCCACTATAGAATTGTTCCCTGGTTCTACCATGAACCGTAATGAAGGATGCGCCGCTATCTTCAATAATCTTAGCAATTTCCAATACATTTATACTATTTTTATCCCATCCTGTCCTTATTTTCACAGAAACAGGCTTGCCGGCTGCTTTTACAACTGCTTCAACAATTTTTTTAAGTAATTTAGGGTCTTTGAGAAGCGCAGACCCATCTCCATTTTTCACTATCTTTGGAACAGGGCATCCCATATTAATATCTAATATCTCATTTTTTCTATGGGACAGTTTTTCTGCAGCAAATGCCATAATACTAGGATCAGAACCAAATATCTGTAAAGCTACGAGCCCTTCCTCTTCACTTATCTTTAACAATCGTTCTGTTTTATGATCGTCAAAATACAACCCCTTTGAGCTGATCATTTCAGAAAAAACCAAGTCACAACCGTAACTTTTACAAATTCTTCTGAAAGCGCTATCTGTAACACCTGCCATTGGTCCTAATACAAATGGATTGTTAAGAACCAAATTCCCAATCTTCATGTCATCACCAACTATTTTAATTAATAGTGAATAATTAATAATTATGGATGGTTTTGTTAGCAAAACCTTCATTAGTAATTTAGCTTAAGTTTTTGCACAGCAAAAACCACCTAAATTGTTCATTATTAATTATTAATTGATTTATTTGTTTCTCTCATATATAAGTCTTAAGCCTTGAAGTGTCAACAATTTATCCACATGGTCAATTGCATCAATTTCATTTGCAATTAGAGTTGATAACCCACCTGTTGCAATGACTTTTATTCCTTCTTCTACCTCTAATTCCTTTTTCATTCTATTAATAATAAACTGTGCTAATCCCATATGACCGTATACCAAACCGGATTGCATACTTGCAACTGTATTTCGACAAATTACTGATCCCGGTGTTTCCAATTCAACTTTAGGCAGCTTTGCTGTTTTTTCAAACAAAGCATCACTGGATATCTTTAATCCCGGTGCTATGGTTCCTCCTAAAAATTCTCCTATAGAAGAAATCGCTGAGAAAGTAGTCGCTGTTCCAAAATCAACGACAATAAGCGGTCCTCCATACTTTTCGTATGCGGCTACAGCATTAACAATTCTATCTGAGCCGATAAGCTTTGGATTGTCATATTTAATCACCATTCCTGTTTTTATACCAGGTCCTACAACAATAGCGCGCTTATTAAAATATTTTTTTGACATATGCTGTAAGGTATAAACAACAGGCGGCACAACCGTTGAAATGATAATATCATCAATTTCTTTGATTGTAAGACCCTCATATTGAAACAACTGGTTTATAATCATGCCATATTCATCAGCACTTTTATTTTTATCAGTTTTTAATCGCCAACTTTGAATTAATTTTTTGTTATGAAATACCCCCAAAACTATGTTTGTATTTCCTACATCAAAAGTAAGTAACATATTTTCCTCCTATGACGACCCGCATATGTAATGCTTATATTACTTAGCCGGTACAGAACACCGGCTATATAATACGGAATAAAGTCTCCCATCCAAATGATATGGTTTTCTATAACGCAAGACATGGCAGGTACCTAATGTACCTGCCGAAGTGATCTAACAGATTTGGGAATAGTAAAACGCATCATTTGGACTATATTCCAATATATCTTAAACCTATTATGAAGGTTTGTGTTTGTTTTGTCAAACATCAATCTACATAACGATATAAACCTCTAACAGAAACTTCTCCTGATATAATCTCCGTTTGATTTTCTGCCTTATCTTGAATCACTAATCCCCCTCTATCGGTTATATCAATTGCTTTTCCTTCTATAATTGTATGATTCTTAGATACCCTGACATCTTTACCAAGAGTTGCAGAATGCTGCCTACAGATATCCATAACATTATCTAGAGATTTTTCATTTGCAAAGGCTTTATACATCTTATTCAGGTTATCTAAAATTGTAAGAAAAAGTTTTTTTCTGTAAACTTTTTCTCCAAGGCAAATTCTTATTGAAGTTGCTTTGTCTTGAAGTTCCTCAGTAAAATCCTTATCTATTTGATTAACATTAACGCCTATACCTAAAATAATATAGTTTAGGCTTTCTATCTCACCACTTAATTCCGTCAATATGCCGCATACTTTTTTATTATCTAAAATGATATCATTAGGCCATTTTATTTTAGCATCACATTGAAAGGTATCTTGCATTGCTTTGACTACCGCTGCTGCTGCTACCTGCGTCATCATAACAGCATCAGAAGGCAGCATGTCGGGTTTTAATATTACAGTCATATAGATACCTACCTCTTCATCAGAAGTCCAAATCCTGCCTAATCTCCCTTTTCCTTTTGTTTGTTTTTCTGCTAATATAATCGTTCCTTCTTGTTTATCCATGGCAATCTTCTTAGCAAATGCATTGGTTGAATCAATCTCTTTAAAATATAAATATTCTTTTCCTATTATCCAATTTTTTTCAAAGTCTAAATATGCTGTTTCAAGCTTATCCGGTTCTTCAATTAAACGATATCCTTTATTGGTCACCGATTCTATATCATAGCCTTCCTCTTTTAACTTCTTAATATGCTTCCATACTGCTGCTCTTGTAATTTTATATTTATTACTTATTTCTTGACCGGAAATAAATGTATTTTTATTTTCTATAAGCTCTTTTATAATCAAATCTTTCATTAAGATTCCCCATTTCATTTAGCTGGTATCCTATACAGGATCCCAGCTAGGTCGGGCATGGAGACCCAACCCTAGAATTTTTAAATCACGAAAGGGACAGTAGATATTTTCTACCGTCCCTGGAATATATATACCAATATTTGCTTTTAGCTAAATAATGAAAGTAATACGCCTGCTGCTACAGCAGATCCGATTACACCTGCAACATTTGGACCCATCGCATGCATGAGTAGGAAATTAGAAGGATTCTCTTTTTGTCCCACAACTTGAGATACACGTGCTGCCATAGGAACTGCAGATACCCCTGCAGATCCAATTAATGGATTGATG
>JANQMT010000004.1:0-13336 GCA_028279945.1 Clostridia bacterium | reverse complement strand
TTTTTTGCCATTTTCATCTGCTTCAATCGCTTTACATCCTGGGAAGCCTGTTGCACCTGTTGTATATATTCTTTCAATATGCTCCGCTTTAGGTGGAACAAGACAGTTGGTTGTAAATAATATTGGTCCATTAAAGGATTCAAATTCTTCTTTTTGTTTCCACCATGCATTACCATAGTTGCCTACAAAGTGATCATACTTTTTGAATGCCGGATAGTAGTGAGCAGGCAGCATTTCACTATGCGTATAAACGTCTACGCCGGTTCCTTTTGTCTGCTCTAATAATTGTTCTAGGTCTTTTAAATCATGACCTGATATTAAGATGGCCGGGTTGTTTCTAACACCAATATCAACTTCTGTTATTTCAGGATTTCCGTAAGCACCTGTGTTTGCCGCATCCAGTATAGCCATTACATCTACACCGAATTTTCCTGTTTCTAATGTAAGTGCTACCAAATCATCTGCGCTTAGTGTATCATCTAGTGTTGCTGCTAAAGCTTTCATCATGAAAGCATATATTTCTTCATTTTCTTTTCCTAAGTTATATGCATGCTCTGCATAAGCTGCCATCCCTTTAAGTCCGTATGTGATCAATTCTCTAAGAGAACGCACATCTTCATTTTCAGTAGCCAAAATGCCAACCTGAATAGAATCTGCTTTAGCTTGAATCTCTGAATCTGACTCTGCTGTCCATGTAGCAGCATCATGTAAGTCATTTAAGTTTACGCCTTTATACGTCAAATCTTTCTTCATTTCTTCTCTAAGTGCCAAGCCTTTTTTAATTTGTTCAACAATCATAGCATCATTAAAGTTTGCATTTGTAATGGTCATAAATAATGACTTCATTGTAAATGGGCCAGCCTCTGAACATTTTATTCCTGCTTCAACACCTAGTTGTTCTACTTGTGCAATTCCTTTTAATGTGTATACCATTAAGTCTTGGATATTCGCTACTTCTTCTGTTTTACCGCAAACTCCTTTTACTGTACAGCCTGTTCCTTTTGCAGCTTCTTGACATTGATAACAAAACATACTCATTTTTTAATTTCCTCCCTTTATTTAATCATTTAATTGATTTCATTTTTGTTATGTTTTTATCATATAGCAATTTAATGATTATTTCGGTATCCTAGGTTACCAAAATTTATTTTAAAATAAATTTGCGCAATAAAAAACGATTATACAAGTATTTGAGCTTTTACTTGTATAACCGTTATACTATGGCCTATATATTCGCTTTTAATGTTACCATATCTAGTATTTTAAATGTAGATTTATCAAAATCAATAATGCCTTCATCCTTCATTTTGATAAGTTCTCTGGACAAAGAAGGTCTTGATACATTTAAAAATTCTGCTAATTCATTTCTTTTTAATGGTATTATAAACATATTCTTTCCTACAATATGGTATTGTTCTAATAAATAGGTGCTTATTTTAGTTCTAATGCTTTTAATGGTCAAATATTCGATTTGTCTATTCAATTTTAAAGCTTTTTTTGAAACGATTTTTAACATATTTTGTATGAGTAATTTATGTTCAATGCACATTCTAGGACAGTTTCCCAGAATTCTGTCAGAAGGAAAACATATCACTGTACAATCCGTAGAAGCAATGACAGTTGCAGGCCACTGATTTTTACCGGAAAAAGCAATCATTTCACCAAATAAATTCCCTTCACTTATTTTGGATATGATCACTCTATCCCCGGCTACATTCTCTTTTGTCACGATGACTTCCCCTTGTACCAGAATCCCTATCCCAGTAAATTCATCTCCCTCTATGGTAATATATTCTTTCTTTTTATAGGATACTATCTTTGGACTTAGACAGTTCAACATCACATTAAGCCCTTCTGCTTCGATGTTTTCAAATAATTTAACTTGATTTAATACATTCAGCCATTTTGCATACATATCAGTTCCCCCGCAGTATTACTATATGAAATTATTATAGTACACTCTTTTATATAGAACAATACGGAGAATTTCTCCCAACTGCCCGCCACCATGTTCAATGACTTTCTCTAACATGTTTTCAACTGAATTGACATGAAAAGCAAAGCTCTCTTTCAGGTAATATCGGCTTACAATTAAAAACTTCAATATAAAACGCTGAAAGTAAATAAAATAAAAGAATATGCAAATAATAACTATTAAGAATAAATATGCTTATCGTTTGTTGAATATAAGATAGGAGTGAACTTTAAATATGAACATACAAAGAGTAGAAGAAATCCTTCATTCCAGCGACATTACTAAAGTGTTTTACAAAGGCTCATCTGTTTGGATAAGAAAAGTTAAAGGAAATCAAGTAGAAATTAAGGATGTTTATTGTGATACAATATGCAATGTAGCGGTAGAAGACCTAAAAGAAATGCAATAAAAGCAAAAATACATTTCAAGGAGCTTGACAGTTTCAAACTAATAACAAAATATATTGCCATTAAATGCAGGTGTATGCATACAATAAAACCATATTCATACACCTGCACTCAATTTATTTATAAGTTCAAATGGATTTACTGTTGATTTTTCTAAATTGCGCCGGGGTTATATTTTCAACATCTTTAAAGGCTCTTGTCAATGAAGAATGGTGATGATAGCCGACCATTTGGGCTATTTGTAATATTGAATAATCATGATGAATAAGCATCTCTTTTGCTTTTTTGACTCTCAAATTCTTTATATAGTCTGTTATTGAGACCTTCATCTCTTTTTTAAACCACTCACTATAATAATTAGGGTTATAATTTTCAATCCTTGCTAATGTATTTAAGCTGATCTCCTCAGTATAATGTTGGTTTAAGTAGTCAATGGAAGGATAATGAGAAGATCCCACCAAGTATTGATAGAAATATTGAAAAAGATTATTGACAGCATAGGGCCTTGAGCCTTCTTTACAATCTTTGATCAACAGAGATTTAAGCAATTGCCATAGCTCATCCATCTCAATTAATTTACCGTCTTGATTTTTTTTCATGTCATCTTCTTTTAAAAATTCATAAGGAATATCCAGAACTAAAAACTCATTCCTAACCTTTGAATAAAAGGTATGTTCTGATGAAGGCGGAAGAAAAAAAAGTTTGTTCTCGTCTATGATGGAATCCATTGTATGCGTTTCAATATTTAAACTTCCTCTGATTGGAATAATAAGTTGTCCAAATGAATGGGAATGGGTCTCAACCTTTCGTTGATATACTTTGAAATCATATTTTATACCTTGCATCAGATATTCCTCCTTTCTTACATTATATCATACAATTTAGATCACTTATATCTCGTTAAAAAAATTCATTTCATTATAAGATTTATAGAGTTAAAAGCTTTTCAATAAAAAAATCTGTATCGCCATTCCCTTTTAAATAAACAACTGCCTTTGATACTTGGTCTTCAATTTCTGTGAAAATAATAGTTTTAAAATCTAAATCTCTTTTTTCGTTCACTCTGGACGTTACGTTTTCTTCGTGCTCTTTTGCATTCAACAAAAATATTTCTACAGCTTCTCTGTTAATCTTTTTATACTTCGTTTTGAATATGATCCTAGTATTTGAAATATAAAAAAGCTTATAACCCTCCTCAATCTTTTCACCCACTAAAATCTTTTTTATATTCAAGTCATTGTTCTCACTTGCATCGGTATTATACAGATATTTCATATGCATTTGCATATCTCGGTAAATAGATGCTGCCTCAAATTGGTCGTTTGAAGCTGCATTCATCATCTTTTCTTCAATTACTGATAAAAAATTCTTCATGCACTTTTTATTAGAAAAAATCTCTGTAAGGCTTTTCTTATTGCTTTCAAAAGAGTCCTTCTTCATACTTTCGGGAAAAATTTTGTATGTAAATCCATAGCTGCCTTCAGACTGAGTGATAGGATATATATTTTGAAAAAATTTTATGACTTCTTCAAGCATTCCCCTACTTCTGTATGGTCCAAAACAGTTTTCTTCTCTTTCATGTGTTATGCTTATGGGTCTATATCTATTGAATTTATTGATTTTCAAATATCTATATTTGTTGTGATTTTTAAGCTGACTATTATACATTGGCTTTAATTTTTTTATAAGTTCACACTCCATTATTAATGCTTCTAAATGTGTATCCGTTTCAATATAATCTATATCCCGTATATTAAAAATCAACATTTTTAACTTACTCCACTCATGCTCAGTATAGAAGTAAGATTTTACCCTTGATTTTAAGGTTTTACTTTTACCTACATAGATAATGTTGCCATCATTATCCTTCATCTCGTAAATGCCGGGTTTTTGAGGCATTGAATCTATTTTTTCCTTTAGATGTTTAGGTATCCTAGACAAATTAACCACCTGCTCAATTGTTCTATTAACTAAATTAAGAAATACAATAAGACACTTTAATATATGTACTATTTCTTACATTTAATGAACCCATTGATTTCAATGGGTTCAATTCCTATGTTAATTTAATTTACTTTACTTATGATATTACGATATCCATCTTTTTAAAAATTTTTACCAATGTATTATTTGATCAGGTGATAAGTAAAATGGATTGTTATCTTTATCAAATACAGGTGCTTTTACAATATTGTCATATGAAAGTAAAGTATCTGCACCCTTTTCTGCAAAGAATTTAGATAATTTTAAGAATTGGAAAGTTCCGAAAGAACCCTTATTTCTACATGCCCTAACTTTTGCTAGGTCAATTTGAACAAATGTATTATGCTCAGATTCACCTAATTCAGATATAATATGCCCTTCCGGATCAGCTGCAAGAGATCCTCCCATACAGCTTGGCGTTGGCTGATTGACAGATACTACATAACATTGATTTTCCAGTGCTCTTGTTTGAACAACTGGTTTGTGATTGTCAGGTCCACCAATCATATGGTTTTGGAACGTAGGCTTGATAATCACCTCTGCACCCAATAATGCTAATTTCCTAGCAATAAGCGGGTCATGCCCATCAGCACAGATCAGCATTCCAAATACGCCAACACCTGGAATTTCATATACTTGTAACGGATCTGTACTTGGAGTTGATGGTTCTAAAGGATAAGGGATATATATCTTTCTATGCTTAAATACCATTTCCCCTTCAGGTGAGATTATCAGTGCAGTATTGTAGAATGCTGAATCATTAATCTTTTCAAAGATACTGCCTGGAACAATCCATTTACCATATTTTTTAGCCATATTACATACAGACTGAGCTAAGAATCCTTCTAAATCCTCTGACATCTGAAAACATGTAGCTGGGTCAGCCCCCGTTAAAAATAGTTCAGGGAATACAATCATATCAACATTAGGATTGCCTAATGCATAGTGACTTACATAGAATTCCATTTTCCCTAAGTTTGTTTGCTTTATTGCCTCTATGCACATATCTGGAACAGGAATAGTGGAACCAGCTTGGATCATTGCGATATTAAAATAGCAAGACATTGGCATGCCCCTTTCTTAATATTTAATTAATATTAACTGTTATAACGGTTTCGTAAATTGAAGTACTTATTAACAAATATATGTATTGTAATTAATTATCTCGTTTACAGTATATCAACAATGTGTAAAGTTTACAAACTCCTATCAACTTTATACTCATATATAAAACTCTGTATTACCAACTGTTAAAGCTTGCTCTCCAAAATGAAGGCAATATAATTCATGTTTTCCATGTAAAAATAGCTTCTCACATTCATGATTAGGCAGCCCTCTAAATTCAGATTCTTGAATATATGGCGGTTGTATTAAACTTATATTGGGGGTATATTGAAAAATAAACGAAAGTAATCTATCAGAAGGTGGGCAAGTATTGGAATCCAGAAAACGATACTGATGATCCTTTCTGGAAACTGCCCAATCCGGATCAAGCAATGCTGCATCTATTTTGTCGTTAAGTTGGGAGAAAGAAATATCAAAAATATCTGAATTAATAAAAGTAATTTTATCTTCAACTTGAGCAATTTTTGCATTTTGCTTTGCGTCTAAAAAACGTGATGAATCTATTTCAACAGTATAAACATGCTTCGCATATTTAGCAAGAGATATCGTTGTAAATCCCCCTCCGCTGCATGTTTCCAGTACAATTTTATTTTTAAATCTACTTGCCAAATGATTAGTAAAACGTATATCAATACCCATCAGAAATGTTAAATCATTAGCTTTGTAGTCATCACCAAATTTGTTATATATTTTATTTCTATCCAAGGTCAACACTTCCTATCTTATTTTTCGGATTGCAGTATCAACAGCTTCTTTATATGTTTTGTTTATTTTACCACTTCTTATGATTATTTGTATATAATAGATCAACCAGTTTATTTTTTCTGTGTTGGTACTTTCTCATTTTCTTTGTTTAAAATAAGGTAAATGCACGAACCGACAATCAGAACGCCACCTATAATTGTTGTTATATTTGGTATTTCAGACCATAGAACCAAGCCCCATATAACATTGAAGGCAATACTAGAGTATCGTGCTGTTGCCACTACAGGAGCTCTTTCATGGGTATAAGCTTTGGTTAGAAAAATCTGCCCTAGAAATGAAACACTGCCAATGCAAATTAGATAAAAAAACTCAAGAGGTTTTGGCATAACAAAACTATCCCACATCATAGGTATACTTACTATGGTTGCTATAAACAGAAAAGAGAAAACGATTTCATATGTATTCTTGGTTTTACTTAAATGTCTAATGGTTATAGTCGCACCAGAAGAGCATAAAGCACTAAAAACTCCGATTAAGGCTACAGCTGAGTAAGTTGAATATCCAAATGGATTAATTGTAATTATAGCACCTATTAAAGCAATGAAAATAATACCATATGTCTTACAAGATATTTTTTCTTTTAAAACCAAAGCAGATAGTATTATAACAAAAAAAGGGGAGAGATTTATTAATACACTGGTATCTACTAAAGGCATTTTTGAAATAATATAAAAATATGTCACTAAATATGCAGCACCCAATAAGCCTCTAAGTATTAGTAGACCTTTATTTCCCTTTGAAAATTTGACTTTTTTTTGTTTCATAATCATAAATGTAATGATTGACCCGATAATACTTCTAAAAAAAACTATTTCTATAGAGGGTATATTGGCACTGACCAATTTTACAAGTAAATTCATAACACTAAATACTAAAGATGCCATAATAGCATAGAAAATTCCTTTTTTCATAACAAGCCCCCATTCATTTGGCATTACTTCTCTATATCCAAATCAAATATTTTTTAATATAAATTACATGCTACACTGCAACGATTATTCAACTTTTCCAAGGTGGGCTTTTCTTTAAAACAATTTTTAAAGACACTAGGACATCGTGATGCAAATGAACACCCTTGTAAATTAATAGATTTATTAATTGGCTCATTAATCACTTTAATATCTTGATTAAAGTTTTTCACTGAAAGTACCGCATTTAATAAAGCCTTAGTATAGGGATGTTTTGCATCTTTAGATATGTTTTTACTGCTCAAGATTTCAACTATTTCCCCTAAATACATAACATATATTTTGTCACTTATGTTTTCTGCCAATGCTAAATTATGGGTTATAAATATGTTACTAAAATTTGTCTGCTTCTGTAGCTCTATGAGAAGATTGATAATCTGCTTCTGTATAGAAACATCCAATGCAGAAGTACATTCGTCACAGATAATTATATTAGGTTTTAAACCAATTGTTCTTGCTATAACAACCCTTTGCAATTGCCCACCACTCAACTCGTTTGGATATCTTTTTATGAAGGCTTTATTTAAGCCCACCATTTCCAATAATTCTTCTGCATACTTATATGCTGACTTTTTATCCATTAACTTGAAGTTCAAGTATGGCTCCACCATATATCCACCTATCTTCATTCTAGGACTAAAAGTACTTAATGGATCTTGGAAAATCATTTGTACATTTTTGTAATATTCCTTTAGTTGTTCACCACGTAAATTCGTAAAATCTTGTCCTTTATAAATGATTTTACCTTTAGTAATATCTGTAAGTTGTGATATTAATCTAGCAAAAGTACTCTTACCACATCCACTTTCGCCTACAATTACTATACATTCTCCTTGCCGTAAACTTATGTCTACATTATTGATCACTTTGAAGCTGCTACCATTGTTATCTTTATAATGCTTATGAATGCCCTGCAATTCAAGTATAATATTTTCATTCATAGCTAACATCCTTCCAGCTTTGGAATAGCGTTAAGCAATTGTTTCGTATAATCCATTTGAGGATTTGTTATGATGTTTTCTTTATCATCAAACTCTACTATTTCCCCTTTATTCATCACTACTATTCTGTCAGCCATATATGCTGCACATCCTAAATTATGAGTAACCATTATAATACTGGTATTATAATGGTTTCTAAGTTCCATCAACTCTTTAATAATCTGTGCTTGGGTTATTACATCAAGGGCACTGGTTGGTTCGTCGGCCAATATCAGTTTTGGTTCCAGTGCCACCGCCATAGCAATACCTACCCTTTGTTTCATCCCTCCACTTATCTGAAATGGGTAAGCGTTCATAATTCTTCTACTATCATCAAATCTCATTTTTTCCAAGGTTGCTTCAGCCTTTTTTATTGCTTCCTTTTTAGAAATATCCATATGGCTTCTAATACTTTCTACAAACTGTGCGCCTATCTTTTTAATAGGATTCAGAAATGAACCAGGGTTTTGAAAAATCATACAAATATCATTCCCTCTGATATTTGTCCATTTCTTTTTGCTATATTTGCTTATATCTTGTCCATTAAATATGATTTCACCAGAAATTATTTCCCCTCCAGAAGAAAGTAAGTTTATTATAGCCCTTATTAAAGTTGTTTTCCCACTTCCACTCTCACCAACAATACCAACAATTTCTTTATGTCCAACAGTCATATTGAGATTTTCAATTATATTTTCCTCTCCATCGTATTTGACGGTTAAGGATTTAATTTCAATCAGTCTATCCATCATTCTTTAGACTCCATTCTATATAGAACCCACTAATAAACCTAAATTTTGCTTTTCCAATCACCAATGATTATGGTATATCCGAAAAAATCAAAATGCAAAAGGTTTATTAGGGTTTCTATCATCATAAAAATAATTCATATAAGTAGATTATTTTATTTTTATTCTTTCATCTATGTTATATATTTCAGATACAAATCTATGAACACCTTCTACATTGCTTCTTGTTACGACTGACCCTTCTAAATAGAATAAAAAGATTATACCAGCATCTTTCATGAGAATTTCTGCACCCTCAACGCCCAATTTATCTCTATCCTCTTTATTAATTGTATTATCCAGTTCATCGCAAATAGCATCAAATTCCGGATTACTATAGTTTCCACGGTTAGCTTTTGATCCAGTTTTAAAAGCAGTTTCGAATAAATACTGTGGGTCGGCAGTAGGGGCAGATGTAAATCTATCCCATATCATATCAAATTCTCCTGATTTTGAAATGTCAGATAGATTTTCATACTGAGTAATTTCCATTCCTAATCCAAGCTCTTTGTATTGGGATTGCATTGCTACTCCTGTATTTCCGGCATCTCTACCAAAGCGTGAGAGTGTTGCATATTTTAATATAATATTTTCCCCATCTATTTCTCTAATACCATCACCGTCTGTATCAATAAATCCTGCCTTATCCAGCAGCTGTTTTGCTTTATCTGGATTATATAAGTAATGATCTTCTCCTTTATATCCAAAAGAAAGTGTCTCGTTAAAAGGTCCTTTAGCCATAGTCGCTTTATACAGTTCATTAGCATATGTCTCTTTATCTATACCATATGCAAGAGCTTGTCTAAACTCCGGCTTTTTCATATATGGTTTATTCATATTTAATACTAAGAAGGCTACACGTAAATTTGGCCCTCTATGTACTGTAAATTCATCATTTCCTTCAAACAATTCTAAATCCTTTCGATTTAGAGCCGTTGTAAAGTCAATCTCTCCTGATTGTAAGGCCATGGCACGGGCAGAAGTATCTTTAATAAGTTTTACATTAATAACATCTACATCAACTGGGCATTTCCAATAATCTTCATTTTTCTTAAGCGTAATTCCAGCATCGGGTTTATAATCTACTATTTTGAAAGGGCCTGTACAAATTGGTTTCAGGGAAAAATCTTCTTCATCAGCAACTGAAGCATCCACAATTATATATACAGGGTCTGCCAATATATTTATTATAGTGGGTACAATTTTTGAAGTCTTAATCGTTAATTTTTGCCCTTCTGCCTCGATAGATTCAATAGGTATTTTGGTATCTTCCCTATTGGTTATTTTCAAAGTTCTTTCTATGGATTCTTTACAGGCCTTAGCATCTACAGGATTACCATTATGGAATTTTATACCTTCTCTTATATTAAAAACAGTAGTAAAATCATCGATTTGTTCCCAGGACTCTGCAATTGCAGCTTTAAACCTCATGTTTTCATCAAATTGTATAAGATTTTCTCCTGTTCCATAGCGCGCTACTACCCATCCATTCCAAGATTTTGTAGGCTCTACATTATCAGGTAACCAATACGTAGCCGCATTAAGTATTTTTGTTTCTTTACTATCGTCTGATTGTGTAACATCATTACTCTTTAGAGGTTGATCTTGCTGGCCGCAAGCCACAAGTATGATGCAAAGTAAAATGATAGCTAAAATACATAAGATTCTTTTCATTTCTCTTCTCTCCTTTTTTTTATTTAGTCTAAACATGTTTTGGATCAAGTACATCCCTTGTCATATCTCCTAAGATATTAAATATAGATACTACAATAAATATAGCTAGTCCTGGGTAGAGCAACAACCAAGGAGCTGTTTGCAGATATGCCCTGCCTTCGCTTAACATATTACCCCATTCCGGAGTGGGTGGTTGTACACCCAAACCTAAGAAGGATAAGCCGGAAAGAGTTAACATCATGCCACCAATATCTAAAGCAAATTGTACCACCAAGGGTGAAATAATATTGGGAATAATATAATGGGTAATCAATTTAAGTTTTCCTGCCCCTGCCATTATACCAGCATCAATATATTCGCTATTTTTAGTCCCCATTACAAGAACCCTTGTTAATCTGGCATACTTTGTCCACCAAATTATAGATAAAGCTATTATGGTATTTAGCATACCGGGGCCTAACATCCCAACTATAGCAATAGCAAACACTATACCAGGAAAGGAAAGGACAATATCCGAGGTTCTCATAATAATCGTATCTATTATTCCATCTGCCATTCCTGCAACAATCCCAATGATTACCCCCAGAGTAAATAATAATACCAAAAGCAAGAATGTCATGCCAAGGGAAACCTTTGCACCGTAAAGAATCCTAGAATATATACACCTTCCCACTTGATCAGTTCCTAAGGGATACTTCTCACTAGGCTCCTTTAAAATGCTAAGGAAATCTGTTGCCAAGGGATCATTTGGAGCAAATGCAGGTGCAATAACTGCAAACACAATGGTTAAAATAGCAATAGATAATATAATAATGAAAGTAATTTTTTTGTGTTTTTTATTTGTCATTTGAGCTTATCCCCTTTTAAACGAACTCTTGGATCAAGAGCTTGAATCGACATATCTACAGTAAAGCTTATAACAATATATATCAGTGCCATAAAAATAACGTATGCTTGTAATATTGGATAGTCTCTATTTGTAATAGCATTCATTACGATGGAGCCAATACCGGTCCAAGAAAAAATAGTTTCTACGATAACAGTTCCTCCAAGCAATATTCCCATAGATAAAGCAAAAAGAGTTATGATGCCTTTAAGAGAATTTGGAAGAATATGAAAAAAAATAATTCTTCTTTCACTTACACCTCTGGCTCTGGCACCTACTACATAATCTGAAGATAGTTGTTCTAATATTGCAGCCCTAATCTGCCTAGTATATCTTCCTATTAAAGGTATCGCTAATGTTGTGGCAGGTAAAATCATGCCTTTATAGTTATCAATATCTGTTATTGTAAACCAATTGATCTTCACTACAAAAAAATATATAAGTATTAACCCTAACCAGAAGCCTGGAATAGATATTCCCACTAATGAAAATCCTCGTATAATATAGTCTACAAAACTATTTTTTTTGATTGCAGATAAAATACCTAGGGTAAATGAAAACACAACTAAGAGTAAAAATGCTAAAGCAGTTAGCTTTATAGTCATAGGAATTTTTTGTTTTAAAATATCTACCACAGGACTTGTATTAATATAAGAATATCCCAAATCTCCCTTTAGCAAATTTATAAGCCAATGTCCATACTGAACGATAAATGGATCATTAAGCCCCATTTCTTCCCTTGCCTTTTCTAATACCTCCTCTGATGGAACAATATCTTGAGATCTAAACATCATTTCCGCAGGATCTCCCGGACTGATATATGTAAGCATAAAGGTTAAAAATGACGCGCCTAGTATAACAATAATCACTTGCAATAATTTCTTCAGAGCATATTCTTTCATAATAGACTTATCGACCTCCTTTTTAATAACACAAAAATAGTCGATTATAAAATTCTGTGTTTTCATTAGATCATATTGAAAAACTTCAAAATAGGTTGTAGAACGATCTTAAAATCATTTTACAATCGTCTAAATAACATAAAAAAGCATACTCCTATGAGCATGCTTTTTTTATAGCACAACAAAATAAAGCATCCAACTTCCCACCGAAGCTCTATGATAAACAATTAAAGGCAGGTTTCCTGACTCGCAATCATCCTACTATTCTCCTTCCCATCCTAAGACAGTGGTTTTTGAATTTCGTCATGCTTACAGTAGCGGGGGCTGCAAAGGACTTTCACCTTTTTCCCTATTATCTCTTCCGAGCACCTTAAATTTATTTTTATTGAATTGTATTAGTATAATTAAATATTTACTATTTAATTATACTGATGCTTGTATATTAATGTCAAGATTTTTTGTACAAAGAAGGGGCTGTAATAGCATCTTCGTTTTATTAATACCCTTCTTCAGTCATATCAAATAAAAGTTGCTTTGGAAATTTGTTTATAGTTTATACGATATTGGAACGTGTGGTATAATTTATATAGTTTTTTGTTGCATAATTCATATGTATTGTGAATCAAAGTCTTTATGTGAAAAGCATATAAACTTTGATAAAAAAATATTATATATTGAAACCATCTTTGATGAAGGGGAAAGAAAATATGTTTTTAGTGGAAAAGGTAATGATGTTTTTTAAAGAATATGGATGGCTTTTTATTTTATTCTTAGTATTACAGTATACTGTTAAAAGTTTATATTGTATTCATAATATCACTAAACCAGAAGCAAAAGAAAAAAAAATCAGCTTAAGGAAAACTGTTTTGTATATATGTGTAGT
>JANQMT010000103.1:0-32061 GCA_028279945.1 Clostridia bacterium | reverse complement strand
TTTAAAGGTATGGTTGTATAGTTGTATAGTTGTATATACAACTATACAATACACCGTATTTGACTTTTTGTCAATAAAATTGTATTCTCTTACTAAACTGATATTAATGTGAGGTTACTATGAATACATACACTCCAGCATATATTAAGATACAAGATTACATTCTGGACAAAATAAATACCGGGCTATGGCAGCCCGGTTACAAAATTCCATCAGAAAATGAACTCTCAAGATCTTTTAATGTAAGTAGAGGAACAGTGAATTCCGCTATTAAGGAATTATCCACCATGGGTATCGTAGAAAGAGTCAGAGGAAAAGGCACTTTTGTAAAACACAATTTATCAATCAAAGACAATATTTCTTATGTTTTTTCAAAACCCATAAAAATTTCTTCTTTAGGGTCAAAGAAGCATTCTTTGGTAAAAATTAACATCATTGAGGCCAATGAAGAAATTAATGATAAATTCTATTTATTAAAAAATGAAAAAATTTACGAAGTAATACGAACCATGCATAACAATAACACGCCTATTGGTATTGATTACAGTTATATTCCTATGTCTACACTGTTGAACAAACCAATTAATCCTAATGATTTAGACAATACCTATTTACATGTTTATTTAAGAGATTTTTTAGAAATTAAACTTAAATACTTGCATATTCATATCAACACCAGGCTTCCCAATGATTATGAATTGAAACTTTTGGGCGTTGAACATAACAACCCATTATTAATTTGGAATACAGATATCGTTGATGACAACCAAAAAACCATAGCCTTTACAACTACGGTAGCCTTACCGGATCAATATAGACCATTTATTAAATTTGAAATTTGATAACAATCAAAACTAAGGACAATACTGGCCAGTGTTGTCCTTTTCATATTTTTTACTCCAAAATAGTTTTCAAAGCGATTAACTTTTTATCAGTATCATTATTAGATTTCTTCCTCCTTTTGCGGTGTAACATTCACAGAAAGTCTTGTTACACGCATGCAGTTCACCGCAATCACCGTTACAGTCAAGTTTTTGTAAACAAACGTATCACCGATATTCGGTAATCCATTTAGCATCTCAATAGCCCAGCCGCCCACAGTCGTATAATCGCTCTCAAAGCCGCGATCATCTGCATCCACATATTCCAGAAAATCTCGAATAACTAAATCACCACTCAGCTCATAAGTATTTTCTCCAACACTGACAAACTCGTTAATAATTTCATCTGTCTCATCCCAAATATCGCCAACCAGCTCCTCAAGAACATCCTCTATAGTAATGCATCCCATTGTTCCCCCATATTCGTCGGTAACAATGGCCATCTGCAGTCGGAGGCGGTTCAACTGGGCAAAAATGGCAGGGAGTTTCATTGTTTTATGAATGAAACAAGCGTCAATCAGTATGGTTCGGATGTCCATCTGATCCGTGTCCAGCAGCTTTTTCAAAAAGTGATCGAGATATAAAATCCCAATTATCTTGTCAGGGCTGCCTTCGTAAACAGGTATTCGAGAGTAAGGTGAACTAAGGGCAGTCTCAATGATGGTATCCATGTCATCATCAATGTCGATGCCAATCATATCGGTTCGGGGCGTTAGGATTTCCTGGGCTGATATATCGGAGAATTCCAAGACCGACTGCAAAAGATCACTTCTCCCTTTATCAATAATACCATCGTCCTCAACGCTTTCAATGATCAAAACCAGTTCTTCCTCAGTTATGGAAGGTTCATTTTCATTGTCCTTTTCCCAGAGATCTGAAACCAGATTAACGATCCAAACGACAATGGTAATAACAGGTTTCAAAATAAACATCAATAGTCGTAAAGGATAGGCCGCTATCAATACCATTCGATTACATTGTTGTTTTGCAATAATTTTGGGGACTATTTCACCGAAAACCAGAATGATTACAGTCATAATCAGAGTGGCCACAACAGTACCAAATTCTCCCATCAAACCAATAACAATTACCGTGGAAATGGAACATGCCGTAATGTTCACCAGATTGTTGCAGATCAATATTGTGGACAGCGCATCTTCAAAATGCTCACATATGTACAAGGCAGCCGTTGCACTGGAATTACCAGATTGAGATGCCTTTTTTAATCTCACTTTGTTGACAGAGGCAAAAGCTATTTCCGAACCGGAAAAAAAAGCGGAAAGCATGATTAAAGGAACAATGGCTATACAAACCCAACTGTCCATAGTATAAAATCAACTCCTATCGTATTCTGACTTTAAACAACATCGTCTTCATCCCATATTTCGCCTACAAGTTCCTCCAAGATGTCCTCTACAGTGACAATCCCAAGGGTTTTCTCGCAATCATCAACGACAATAGACATATGAAGTTTTTTACTGCTCATCGCCTTCAGCAAATCGTCTACAGGTGACTTTTTACGAACGAAATAGGGCTTTAATAATAGGCTTTGGACATCAAAGTCGACATGTTTAATATGGAGCTTTAAAAATTGTCTGGTTTGTAGAATACCAATAATATTATCCATACAACCCTTATATACAGGTAGCCTTGAGTACTTCTGTGTTTTTATTTTTTGCAAGATTTCTTCTTGTGTAGAATCTATGTCTAATGCCACAACATCTTTCCTTGGGATAAAAATGTCACCGGCAGTAATGACATCAAAATCCAGCGCTGAATGAACCAGTTTCTGCTTATCCCTGTCCAAGATGCCTTCTGCCTGAACCGTTTCAATCATATCATAAAACTCTTCCTCGGTTATGGCAGGCTCCTGCCTCTCAGGAAAAACCTTTGACAGCATCCGACTTATGGATGTAAATAAAAAAGCAACTGGTGAAAATATTTTCATGAGAACCAGTAAGGAGCTCGATACAGCAAGCGCAAATTTTACACTATTTGTTTTTGCATAACTCTTGGGAATCATCTCACTGATTAGAAATACAACAACCGTGGAAACAATCGTCGTGTATTTAACGGATTCCACACCCCATAATTGTGTGGAAATCAAGGTTGCCAGCGATGCAAATCCAATATGGGTGAGATTATTACCGATAAGGATAGTCGTCAATGCTTGATCAAATTTATTCGAAATGTACATTGCCTTTTTTGCGCGTATATCCCCATTGTCAGCATAATTTTTTACTCGGATTTTATTTATTGATGCATAAGAAATCTCTGAAGCTGCACAATACGCCGCACCTATAATTAGCAAGACAAGAAGGATCATCTGTATCCAACTGTCACTGTCCATAAGACTACCAACTCCTTCTTAAAAACTGAAATTCATTTCAGTTCAATAAATATTTCATAAAACTCTGCCTTTATGCACTCTTTCTTTTGAAAAACATCTTGATATCGGGCCAGAAAGGTGAGATTAAGAATAAAATATTTATTGTCAATAAAACAATTGGTAAAGGTTTCATTAACACGGTTCCAATATTGTCACCGGCAAGTATTATAGTCCTTCTCAGATGTATTTCAGCATTTTTCCCTAATACAAAAGCCAATACAAAAGGTGCCATTGAAAAATGAGCCTTTGTCATGTAGTAACCGACAATTCCGAAAATTAAAACTAAGATTGCGTCAAAAGCCAGATTTCGGTAAGTGTATGCGCCCAATATACAGAAAGACCCTATAATGGGAATCAAAAGATTGATAGGTACTCTGGTTATCCTTGCATAAATAGGAGCACCAAACAACCCTATAAGCAAAATAAAAAATTGTGCAAGAATTAAACCTAAAAATAAACCAAACGCTGTATCTGCGTGCTTGGTAAACAATTGGCTTCCCGGCGCCAATCCATGAATCAAAAGACCGCCAAGAAAAAGGGCTGCGGTTCCATTTCCGGGTATCCCAAGGGTCAGCAGCGGTACAAGGGAACCACCCACCACTGCATTGTTTGCTGCTGATACTGACGCAAGTCCTTGCTCATTACCTTTACCAAAAGTCTCGGGATTTTTATCGCCTTTTTTGGCTAGGTTGTAACTGATACCTGCAGCCACAGTTGTGCCGGCACCGGGTACAATACCAACCAAAGTACCGATAACAGAAGACCTTATATTATTGATTAACATGCGCATTTGATCTTTTAGGGAGATAAAACTATTGCCCTGAATACTGGATTTGTCAATAGATATGGTCTCAGTTTTATCGGCTATCAGCACAAAAACCTGAGATACCGCAAACATACCCAAAACAACAGGCAGCAAAGGCAGTTCATCATATATTTGATTAATTCCAAAATTAAAGCGACTCATACCTGTAATACCATCCAGACCAATCACCGCACATAAAAGACCCAAACAAGCACTTAAAAGGCCTTTGATCATACCGTCTTTTGACAGGCCGATAATGATGACAATTCCCATCATCGTTGTTAAAAATAACTCCATTGGACCAAATCTTACTGCAATTTTTGCAAGAGGCGGTGCAATGAATAACAAAGCAACAGAACCTATTATTCCTCCAATAAAAGAACTAATAGTGGTAACACCGATGGCTCTCAGGCCTTCGCCTCTTACGGTCATCGGATAACCATCCAAAGTCATAAACAATGAGTCCGAGGTTCCTGGGGTATTGATTAATACAGCTGTGATATTACCGCCATAAGATGCCGTTACATAAATGGCGCCTAAAGTGATTAGTCCAGTGACCGGTTCCAAATTAAAGGTCATAGGCAGAAAAATGGCGATGCCTGTATCAGCAGACATTCCCGGCAAAGCACCGAGGATAGCACCTACAATTGCGCCAATGGACAACCACAATAAATTTGTTAGAGTTAATGCATCTAAAGCATAATCTAAAAATTCCATATGGTACACTCCTTACTTAGTAAAATTATTCCAGTTACAAAGAAAATAACGAACCTTCCGGAATCTGCATGTTAAGAATTAGATCAAAAAACAGAAACGATCCCAAAGGCATAATCAACGAAATAATAAGCATTAGTTTCTTATTTTTCTGTCCCAGCACACACATAGAAACATATAAGTAAAAAGGTGTCGCCAAGTAGAAACCTACAGCTTTTATAGCAGCAATATACGTAAGAAGTAAAGCACCCATCAATAAGGCAGATTTTGTACCGCTAAAATTAAGTTGCGCTCTTTTATTACCCCAATTGAAATAGGTTTGTAAAAAAAATACTGTTGCCAACACAATTGCCAATACACTTACAACATAAGGAAATATTCTTGAATCAGCATCCTTGATTTTGGAAGTTGAAAACAAAAATGTTAGAGCAAAAATATATATTAAAATTACTGATAAATAATTATAATCGAAGATTTTTTTTCTAATTTTATTGTCCATTTTTGAACCACCTTCTCAATACTTATTGATATTCAAGGAGTATTTTACTACTCCTTGAATCATATTAAGTTGTATCTAAAAGTTTAAATACATTTGCATTCTTTTATTGCCAAGGAGACTCATCCCAAAGCATCTTAAGATTTTGAGCAATATTGGTGAATTTAGCTTCCATTTCAGCACCAGTTAAGGTATCAACGGGTATTTTCATTTCTGCAGCCTTTTGTACGACTTCAGGATCGTTTGCTGCAGCTACAAAACATTTTTCAAGATACTCTCTGATTGGTTCAGGCATATCTTTAGGAGCACCGATGCCTCTCATATTAACTTGTGTAACATCGTACCCCGATTCCTTATAAGTTGGAACATCCGGTAAGAATGGAGAACGTTCTACATCACCGGTAGCAATAATTTCAATTTGTCCTTCTTCAACGAAAGTGGTGCAATCTGTAATGTTAAGGCAGAAAGCATCAATATGGTTACCGATAACACCTGCAATTGCTTCAGGTTCACTGTCGAATGGAATAATCTTAAATTTGACACCGGCAGCTTTTTCAATAAGCTTCAAAGTTAGGCCCTCTTGTCCAATGGTGGATGTAACGCCAAAACTTACTTCTCCCGGACGTTTTTTTGCTTCTTCAACCAGATCTGTTAAAGTTTCATAAGACGATCCGCTGACAACACCTATAGCACCTGGGTCCGTCATTTTATTCATAATATAGCTCATTTTGTCATAACCGTAAGGGACATCCTCAGCAGTTGAGGAGATTAGAAGTGCACTAGGGGTAAATCCGATGGTATATCCATCTGGTTTAGCATTAGCAAGTGCAGACCATCCAATTCTTCCGCTGCCTCCCTCTTTAAAAGTGACTACAAAACCGTGATCCCATCCCTCCATTTCTTGAACTTTGTCTGCTAATAATCTGAAATACGCTTCATTAGGAGAACCAGGACCAAAAGCATAAATCCACTTGATTTCTTTATTAGGGAAATCTTCAGGCACACCTTCAGGTCTTAAGCTGGATGTAGGTTCTGCAGTTTCATCGTTATTGGCAGTTTCCTTGCTATCAGAATCACTACATCCAATAATAGCAAAGCACATTATAGCAACCAATAATAAAGCAACAATAGATTTAACTTTTTTGTTTAACATTCTTCTTCCTCCTAGTAATTCTTGTTTTTTTTATACTTACATTACAGCCGGTTAATATGCCTATTGGACACCCCCTTTTATTTCAATTCTCAAAATGTAGATTTATGATTTCTTACTATCCTATCACCCATTTCGTTTTGTTGACTGCTTTATTGTGCCAGCATAATATCTAAAATCTCTTTATCCATTTCTTTCATTCCATTGTTACAGAATTTACCTAAGTTTTGTATGGTTTTTTCTGCATCTATTCCAACTATGCCATCTAAGTCTGATATGATTATGTTATTCAGTGCAAGTTTTGCTTGAATAACTGCTTCTGAAGATGCCGTGGATAACTTATAGGCACATCCTCCTTTTGCGCCATCGCAAACCATTCCGGATATAGAACCAACCATATTTTTAATAGCCCCTTCAATCTGCTCATCATTTGCTCCATAAAGCCATGCAATTGCTACCGATGCTCCAATTCCTGCTGCTATACTGCATCCACATGCAGGTGATAGTTTACCTGTAAATTGTTTTATGTACGATGTTGTCAAATGACTAAAAGCAAGAGCTCTTGCTAATTGATCATCATTACACCCTAACTCTCTACATACAACCACTACCGGTATAATAGCAGTAATACCGTGATTACCGCTTCCTGCACTACTCATTACCGGCATATTGACGCCTGCCATTCTTGCATCACATGCAGAAGAGGTTAAAACTCTGACTTTATTTACAATGTCGTTTTGAATAATGCCTTCTTCTATTAATTCATTTATTCCTGCACCTAATCCAACACCGGCTTTATCTTCTAATCCTTTACTGGCTATATCCATGTTTAACTTTACACCATCAAGTAAAAATGCTATATCTTTAGATGGAGTGTTTTCTATAAATTCTCTAATTTTCTTCAGTGTTAAATCTTTTAAATTAAAACTGCTTTTTTTACTGATAATTGTTGCTTGTTTGTTTTTCTGAAAAAGAATCTCATCATTTGCCTTTATGAAAACTATATTTGTATGGCTGTCTTCAATGATACATATTGCCTGTCCATTGCTGGTATTGACTTGGGCTTCTATGTAAAAATTAGATTTTTTATCTTCTAATTTAATATCAATCACATTTTTTTCAAACATTCTTTTTGCTTCAACAACTTTGTTGTCATTAACATGTTTAAAAACTTCAAGCCCTAAATCAGGGTCACCACATACAATGGAAAGTGCTACTGCAAAAACCAATCCTTTTTCATTAGTTCCCGGAATTCCAACGCCCATTCCATTTTTAAATATATTAGGACTTAATTTAACTGTTATATGATTAACCTCGCCTCCAATTTTTTTAAAAGCTGTTGAAGCTGCTATTCCAACTGCTACGGGTTCAGTACAACCTAATGCGGGTTTTACTTGATCTTTAAGTACTGCGACTAAATCCATGTTTTGCTCTCCTTTCTCTTTGTAGTATTTAAACTCATTTAACGCAACATTTATGCCAAAGTAATTTCTCATATCATCCTGTAAAAACTTATTGGGTATAAATTGTTTTAATCGCTCATATTCCAACAACAAAACCATATATTCGCATTAGGTTTATAATTTCACGTTAATATTAATTATTTTTTCAATTATGAAAATTTTTCATAATTGAAAACTATTATCTTAATATCTATTCTTTTAATAAATATATTTCGATATAAAAGTAAAAAACCTTTTTGGAAATTATTAACACATGGATTCGTTCTATATCCTGAACTCTTTTATTGGAAAACCATACTTAGTCCAATTATTGCCATAAAATCATTGTAAAACATTTTGTACATTGAAGACGAAAAAATCTTAATATGTTGAATCTTTACATTTTGAATAACTTTTTTTTCAAAAATTTAAAATGAGAGTAGATTTTTTTCAATCTACTCCCACAGTTGAATCATTTCAACTATTATCAAAGTAAAATTCCTATTCACCAAGCATCTATACCGTTCATAACTCTGTTCATTAAATACCGGTAAAAATCAATTCTCTATCTCTTTGACTATTTGCTCTAACATTCTATTGCATTTTTCTATTGATAAGGATTGGGTTTCTGCAACTGCTGAAAAATAAATTTTAAACTTGGGCTCAGTTCCGGAAGGTCTTAGTGCTACCCACGAACCACTTTCCATGTTATACTTTAGTACGTTTTCTTTAGGGAGCCCTGTTTCATCATACATATAATCCGTTACACTTACAGGTTCATTATCAATGGTACTAAATGGATTGGCTCTAAGCATATCTAATATTTTGCCCATTTTGTTCATACCGTCAATACCGTCAAAAGTAATATTATGAAGCTTTTCATTATAATAGCCATGTTGATGATATATTTGAGTTAATCGTTGATATATACTGCTGCCTCTTAGCTGATAATAACCGGCCATTTCGGCAAGCAGCATACATGCATTTGCCGCATCCTTATCCCTGGCATGATTACCGGATAAGTAGCCATAGCTTTCCTCATATCCTAAGATAAAATTTTTATTTTTCTTTTGTTCAAACTCTGTCATTTTTTCTCCAATATATTTAAAGCCCGTTAGAACTTCTAGTACTTCTACACCTCCGGCTTCAGCAATATTTTTACCTAAGCCGCTTGTAACAACCGTTTGAATCATCACTGCATTTTCCGGTAGTTGTCCGGCATGAACGATGTAATCGATAAGCAATGCACCAATTTGATTGCCATTCAATAACGTATACCGACCTTGCTCATCTTTAACTGCAATACCTACACGGTCACAATCCGGGTCTGTAGCTAAAACTAAATCAGCATCTTTTTTCTTCGCTAGGTTAACTGCCATAGTCAACGTTTCTTCACTTTCAGGATTGGGTACCTTTACAGTTGAAAATGAAATATCCGGAAGATTTTGCTCTTGTACAATATCTATATTAACAAAGCCTCTTCTTTTTAATATCTCAGGTACACATCTCATACCTGTTCCATGAATAGGCGAATATACAATTCTAATATTTTTATTGATATCATCGCTAATAGATGTTTTTAAAAGTGCTTTATAGTATGCCTCATGTACTTCTTTACCTATTGAAAACATTAGGGGATGGTCATAAAGCTCTCCTGAATATATCCGTATACTGCTAAAACTTTCTATCTTATTAAAGGCTTTAATGATGGGCTCCATGTCTCCCGGTACCAATTGCCCCCCATACGAACTATATATTTTATAACCATTGTACTCTTTAGGGTTATGACTGGCCGTAATAACGATGCCCCCATCTGTATCCAAATGTCTTACGGCAAATGACAATTCCGGTACAGAACAAATATCATCAAAAAGATAAACTTTTATATCATTTTGCAGCAATACCCTGGCAGCTTCTTCGGCAAACTCTTTAGAAAAATTTCTTGTGTCATATGCTATTACAATCCCTTTTTTATTGAATCCTAATTGACTCAATGCATTAGCATAAGCTTGTGTCGCCTTAGCAACTTGATAAATATTAATTCTATTGGTTCCTATGCCGATAATTCCCCTCATACCTGCCGTACCGAATACTAAATTACGGTAAAAAAGCTCTTCAATAAGAGTCTCTTCTTCCTTTATGGATTCAAGGTATGTTCTATCGCCCTCGTTAATCAATGGATTTTGTAACCATTCTTGATAAACTGCACTAGCTTCCATTATGATATCACTCCAATCCCAATTTTTCTATTCTTCTGTGTCTACCATAGCAAAAGAAAGTTCTGCTTCACAGGCTAATTCTTCGCCTACATACGCTTTTGCCTCAGCTTTTCCTATACTTTTTCTCAGACGTGTCATTTCTATTTCTATTCTTAATGTATCACCAGGCACAACCATTTTTCTAATTTTACAATTATTAATGCCTGTAAACACGCCTAGTTTATCTTGGTCATCACTTTGGTATTTTACTGTAAGTGCGCAAACCTGGGCCATAGCTTCAAGTATCAAAACACCTGGCATAATAGGGTTTCCAGGAAAATGCCCTTGAAAAAATGGTTCGTTCATAGTGACATTTTTAATACCAATTGCTCTTTTTTGTGGTTCAATTTCCAGTATTTTATCAACTAATAAAAAAGGATATCTATGGGGTAGTAATTTAAGTATTTCTTTTTGTTCTAACAATATCATCATACCTTTCTGTTTTAGTATGCCATTCTTTTCCTATTGATTGAATTTCTTTCAATCAGCTCCAGTGAGTTCAAAGATTTTCCTGTTCCGATGGCCACACATTCGCAAGGTTCTTCAGCGATATAAGCATTAATACCGGTTCTCTCTTCTATCCTTTTTCCAATACCGGAAAGAAGTGAGCCGCCTCCTGTCATAATAATCCCCCTATTGCTAATATCTGATGCCAGCTCCGGAGGGGTATTTTCCAATACAGCATGTACTGCTTCACAAATCGCTTCTAATGGTTCATCCAATGCTTCCAACATTTCTTTAGAGGATATCTCTATGGTTTTAGGCAGTCCGGTAACCAAATCTCGACCTCTACACTCTTTTGTTATCACTTCTTCCCTTGGATAAGCAGTACCAATGGTAATTTTCAATTCTTCTGCAGTACGCTCTCCAATATACAGCTTGTGTTCTTTTCTCATATATTTTATGATGGCATCATCAAATTTGTCCCCTGCCATTTTGACAGATTCACTGACAACTACGCCTCCTAAAGAGATAACGGCTACATCTGTTGTTCCGCCACCGATATCGATGACCATAATACCGTCAGGCTTTGAAATATCTAAGCCTGCTCCAATAGCTGCTGCAATAGGTTCTTCGATAAGATATGCTATTTTCCCGCCTGCCTCAGTTGCGGCTTCTCGAACAGCTCTCTTTTCTACTTCTGTTACACCACTAGGCACACATACCACTATTTTAGGTCTAAAAAACCTTCTGGTCCCGCAAGTTTTTCTGATAAAATATTTTAACATTCTTTCAGTAATATCATAATCAGAAATCACACCATCTTTTAGCGGTCGAATAGCAACAATATTGCTAGGTGTTCTTCCAAGCATTCTTCTCGCTTCGTCGCCAACGGCAAGGATTTCATTTGTATCCCTATTAATGGCGACTACAGAAGGCTCACTTAAAACGATGCCTTTTCCTTTTATGTACACAAGTACATTAGCTGTTCCTAAATCTATTCCTACTTCTGTGGAAAACCCCATGTCCTATCACTTCCTCTATTATTATTGGTTGTAGATGGTATGCAGTATAGGAATGCAATCCACCTTATCAGCTTACGTTTATATTTTATATAAAAATAACCAAACGTTCAAATTATTTTTTATAAATAATGTACATATTTTTGATTTTTTTCGATATTTGAAATTTTTTTTGATTTACACCAGCTAAATCTATCTAAAGTCCGTCTTTTCAAGTTAAAGCATAGGTGCTTTTTCTGTTCTACTTATATTTCATTCTGCATATTATTTTACAAAGAGATGTATTGGAGGAGGCAAATGGTGAAGGATTATATAGAAGAAAGGACTTTGGATGCTGCAAACTATATAATAAGTAAAGAGGCGACTGTTAGGCAAACTGCTAAAATTTTTGGAGTCAGCAAAAGCACCATTCATAAAGATGTGACAGAACGCCTACCAAAAATAAACCCCTCAGCAGCGAAGGAAGTTAAAATGATTTTGGATAAAAATAAAGCTGAAAGACACATAAGAGGCGGCCGAGCTACAAAGATGAAATATGAATCGGAAGGCAAAAGTGAATCGGATAATGATGTTTAATGCAGACTTTTCAGTCTGCATTTACTCTGTTATTACTTGATAGGGATTTTCTAATATCATATTAATCAAAGCATCACTCATTTGGGATGCATGAAAAATGACCAAAAAAAAACCAACTATTGTTGGTCATTCATTTCACTAAGCAAGCTTTATTCATTTTGATCTTTATGTTCTATTTTCAAGTAATTTTCAGGGTTCTCATTTTTCCCATTATTCAACACTTCAAAATGCAAATGGGGTACTTCTAATATTTCAAAAAGAGCAGTGTCTCCTACTCCGCTGATAACATCTCCCTGTTTAACCACATCTCCTAATGAAACCATTTCCGTTGTGCTTAAATTAGAGTATACCGTTACCAGATCATTCTCATGTTCTATCCATATGGTTATACCCATTTTTTCATCTTCATCAACTTTTATTACCGTTCCATCTGCAGCTGCACATACAGGTGTATTTAAGGGTGCTTCAATATCTATAGCCCGATGGACAATATATTGATCCAACGTTTTGGAATAGACTAAAGTGTTATCTGCATAACCAAGACAAATTGGTCCTTCAACCGGCATAGCCAACACCGGCTTACTGGACAATACTTTTGTTTCCTTGGGCTTTGAATGGGATACGGCTTCTTTCTCAACCGGACTTTTGTCAAAGCTCTCGCTAATGACTACCGGATCTTGCGGTTCGTTTAATGCCTGTTCTCCCTGCACCGGTTGTGCATTCTCTTCTGCAACAGTCCTGTCGTAATTATCTTGTTCTTTAACCAATTCAATATTATTTTTATCACTTATATTTTCTATTTCTTGAATATTATTTTTTACTGTCCAAACTGCTGCTGCGGTTATTATACAAAAACAAATAAATAGTGCTAGGTAGAACCCATCTTTATTTACTACATCCACCATTTTTTTAATGATCTGTGTATCCTTAATCTTTGTAAAGCTAAATTTCTTTTTATCTAATCGCATTACATACACCTCCTAGGTGTATTATTTCCAAATAATAGAATTATCATACACTTAGATGGCTTTATTTAAGGAGACAGGAGACAGGAAAAGAATTCGTATTTAAATTATATTTAGTACACTCACAATTATTGGTGCGATAATTGCCGTGAATATTCCGGCAATGCCCATAGCCAGTGAACTCATAGCGCCTTCTACTTCACCCTCTTTGAAAGCTCTGGCAGTTCCAACGGCATGGCACATGGTTCCTAAAGCGATTCCTTTGGCAATCTTATTTTTGATGCCTAGCAGTCTAATTATTTCTGGGCCAAAGCTGCCTCCGATAATACCTGTAAATACTACTAAAGCAACCGTCAAGGAAGGAATCCCTCCAATAATATCAGATACTTCTATTGCGATAGGATTTGTAATCCCTTTTGGAATCATGGATAATATAATTTCCGGTTTTGCACCTAATACTTTTCCAAATAAAATACAAGTTCCAATAGTCGTCAAGGTACCCAAGAAAACGCCTGCTATGACCGGCACTGCATTTTTTTTAAGGATATTTATGTTTTTATATAAGGGGACTGCCAAAATGACAGCAGTAGAAGGAAGCAAAAAATTTAAGAATTCATTTTGGGCTTTATAGACTTCATATTCCATATTTGCTATTTTAAGTATTAGAATAATAAGTACAGTAGACGTAAGAATCGGCTGTAAAAAAGTTATTTTAGTTTTTTCTTGCAGCACAACACCCATCCAAAAGGTAAGCAGCGTGATAATAACGCCAAAAACAGGGATCTGTGTTAATACTTCAATCATTTTTACCAGTCCCCCTTCTTATTAATAATTCTGTTGTTTTACCGGCAACAAAGAGTCCTGCAATTATACTGAGTAATATTGGAATAACTATAATAACAAACTGTTCTTTTAATAGGTCTAAATACAAGATCAACCCTACACAAGGAACGATATAAAAAACTGCTAAATATTTTATAATAAAGTTAACGGTTTCTTCAATTTTTTCAAGTTTAAAGGCTCCGGTCAAAAGAGCAATAATTAAAAATATCATTCCAATTACATTGGAAGGAATGGGAATATTAAAAATATATTCAACAACATATCCCAGATATAAAAACAAAAGAATACGCACCAGCTGTTTTACAATCTCCATAATTATGATTCTCCTTTCGCCTGTTATCTTTTACTACACATCAACTATCATATACCATCATGGGGTAAAAGTCTTTCTAATTTTTAGAATTTTACTTTCAAAATTCTTGTATATCCTTTAAAAATATAATTATTTATGTATTTTTTTATTATTTATCGAATACCTATTGAAATTAGAATCAATTATTAATATATTATATAGTAATTCCAGATTATTCATGGAAACTACTAAAAATGTGAAGGAGGCGTTTTATATGAGTGAGTTTTTAATGGCTGCACCGAGCACTCGCCAAATAAGCGGTGATGATAAAATATTTGGTATCAATACATCTGCTCAAGATAGAGCAGCAGAGATTGGCCCTGAGAATGTAGTCAATGCTACTATTGGTGCACTATTAGATGATGAAGGTAAATTGATGGTTATGCCAAGCATTGTGGACATCTATAGGAGTTTATCCCCTGTAGATATTGCTGCATATGCACCCATTGCAGGTGTGCCTTCATTCTTAGAAAATGTTAAAACAGCTGTATTCGGTAAGCATGTTCCAGAAGGCTTTATTCAAGCCGTTGCAACACCGGGAGGAACAGGTGCTATCAGAAACACAGTTCAAAACTATTCATCTGTCGGAGATAGAGTACTGACTTCCGACTGGTTCTGGAGCCCATATCGAACCATAACCGATGAACTTGGAAGAAAAATTGATACTTATACACTTTTTAATGAAAACAAAACATTGAATACGAATGCTTTTGAAAAAAAAGTGGGTGAAATACTTAAAGAACAATCTCATTTGGTCATTTTATTTAATGCACCTGCACATAACCCTACAGGATACACGCCTACATCAGAGGAGTGGGATAGTGTTTTAGATGCTTTAAAAACTCAAGCACAGAATAAAGATAAAAAAATCACGCTGTTTGTAGACGTAGCTTATATTGATTTTGCAGGCGATCCTGATGCGTCCAGAGTATTCTTTGAAAAATTTTCTAACTTACCTGAAAACATTTTAGTTGTTGTAGCATTCAGTATGTCTAAAGGCTACACTTTATACGGAATGCGTTGTGGTGCTGCGCTGTGTGTTACGCCTAATGCAAAGATTGCTGAGGAATTTAAAACTGTCAATATGTATTCCGGCAGAGGTACATGGTCTAACGGAACACGCCCGGCTATGACCATATTAAGCAATGCATTTGATAATGAAGACTTATATGACAAGGTGGCTGCTGATCGAGCTGAATTTAGATCTGTGTTAGACAGAAGAGCTGCGGCATTCTTAAAGGCTGCTAAAGAAGCTAATTTAGAAATGTGCCCGTATAAAGCAGGTTTCTTTATGACCATTCCATGCGATAATGCAGAAGAAGTCGGAAAAGAATTACAAAAAGACAGCATCTTTGTTGTTCCCATCGGAAAAGGTCTTCGTTTTGCAGTATCTGCCGTTTCAGAAGAAAAGTGCAAAATTGTGCCTAAGAAGATGGCAGAGGCCATTGAGAAATTTAAAGATTAGCTGAATCAAAAAGATGTCTCACAAAATGAATGTGAAACATCTTTTTTTATTGTTTTTAATGTTTTTTATTTTACGCTGAATACTTTTTTTGCAGCTTTAGGTGCCAAAATATTCATGGATTCCAGGTCTTGCCAGATGAAAACTTCTACACCATAATCTTTTTTGGGTAAACCCGGTAAGATGGTAAATCCATTTTTTATCATTCTCTGCTGACCAGATGGGATACTAAAGTCGTTAAATCCTATATAAATCACTTGACCTTGCCCAGAGGTTATTTTAAAGAATCCTACTCCGGATAAATCTTCTTCAGATTCGTTTGTGAAATCCGCTTGGATCATGATCTGTTCTCTTTCATTGAATGATTGTTTTTCTGTTCCATTTAAATCGGTCAATAAAATATTGTTGATGGAAATAGGTGCATTTTGAATGATAAACTCATGGCTAATTGCTTCTATTTGTCTACCATCCAAAGCGCTGCCTTCCAATAACAACTGGTAATCTCCATCTTTAATGTTTGGGTTTGGAACCCAGCTTCTCTGTAGATTCATGTTATCTATTACGCTGATTTCTTCAACCACATTATTGTCATCATTGATAATCTTTATTGTCCAGTCTATATTCTCACTGCTTGCGGCAGAAACAGCAAGAGGATTTCGACTGCTGATTTTCTCTTCAATTACTGTATGGTCATTTACCGTTATCTCAGGCAGGGTATATTGGGTACCCCTCATGACCACAAATTGTTTGATATAAACATTACCCAGACCATCAAACAGTTCAAGTAAGATGATATTTTTTCCCTCGTCTAAAAGGATAGTGGTATCAAACTCAGCAGGTCTTTGTTCTCTTACATCTTCTAGGCTCATTTTAGCAATGTTGTCGTTGTTAATAAATAGTGCAGCCTCAGAATACTGATCTATAATGGATCCTTTTAGTCTCAATCTGTTTTTACCAATAGAGACTACCTTTGATTCTATTGAGTCGCTGTCACTATCCAATGTTAAAACAGGGCTGGTGAAATCCGTAATGATTGGAATATCAAAGGATACTTCGTTTCCTGCTAAGTCCTTAGCCATAACTTCAATAATATGTTCCCCTTCTTCTACACAAGTCACTATTGTCTCAAAACCTTGCTTATCATCAACACTGACATCTTGTCCGTTAATCTTAAAATATTCTAAGGGCCATAAATCGAATGCTTTCCCTTTCACCTTGATCAATTCACTACCAAACTTTTCTTCACCACTGGGGTCTGTTACATAGATATTAGGAGGTACCGTATCTAATACAACATTCAATACTACTGCCTTATCCGGTAACTCAGTAGGATTCGTCGATGAACCTGTGGCAGGTATTAGATATACTGTATTTTGGCCTTCTTTAAGGCTTTTGATTGTGTAGCTTAATTCATCCTTATCTCGATGGATTTCTTCCGAGATCATTCCGTTTTCTGCTACAACTTTTACGGTGACTCTCTTTACAAAGCTTTGAATTTCATAAGAGACCTCTAATTCATTCTCTGAAACGTATACGGTTTCAGGATATTCATCCGTCAGCCTGATAAATTGTCCTACGTTAAATGGATTATCATCATTATGACTTTGATTAACTATAAGCCTTTCGTCTTCACTTAGGTATGCACCATTTCCAGCATAATCAAAGGCGATGATATTGATGTTGTACTCTCCATTGGTTTTAAACTTGGTCTTGCTTATCTTGCAGCGGTCATTGCTTATATCACTTGGCTCTATCTCGATTGGATTATCAAAATCATCGTTTAAAATAACATGGTAACCGGCAATACCTGTTCCGCCAAAATTATCTTCTGCTTTGAAAGATATCCATACATCACCGTCTGACTCCACTTCATCAATAACAGCGTCATAGATCGTTGGTACTTTAGATTCAATCAGCACAGGATATCTCTCGGTCTGCCACGTTGCCCCTTCATACATGCCTGTTGTTTTACACTCTATTAGATACCAACCATCGGGTGCTGTTAGTCTTTTACCCGATGCTCCATCATAGTAGGTGCCATCCCATTTCCAATTTTCAAAACTCTTCATACGAGAGGTTGAGTAAATGCCTCTGGAATAATTCTTCTTTAGAAAATTTTCTTTGGAAATATCGTAAATCTTTTCTCCTTTTACAAAGCTGTCTCCATCTTTTTCAGCATAGTATACGGATATCTCTGTCTCTTTAGCATTTCTCAAAAACGATAGCATCGGTTGGACACTACGCTTATAATATTTATGATTGGATACCGCTACGGATTCCTCTATATACTCTTCTTCATCAAAATCAAATCCCAGTTTATAGAGTTTGTGGTCTGATGTTACACCATATAAGCCCGTCAAACCATGGAATGAATCTTTTTGGTGAAAGGATCTGTCAATGATTCTAGGCATATCCCAATCTCCATAGAATCCCATAAAGGGGATCGAAAGATTTGGGTCACCGTTCAGTGATTTGAACTCAACAAAGCCTTCTACAAATTGTCCCGGTTGTTCTTCGGTAAAAGGTTCTTCCGGCAGACCATCGATAATAAATTCAATGGATTTAGAGCTGTTTGGATCTAAATAAACCGCATCTTTAACAGACTCAGCCTCTACTGAAGCACCTTGTATCTCTGCCGACTCACCTGTATATTTTTCGTATCCGTCTTCCTCTATTCTTTTACCTGTGTATACTTTTGACACCGGAACCTCATATACTGCCTCTTCATCGCTTAGGTTCTCAAGAGTGATTTCAAATGTCTTTCCATTTGATTGAAATTCCTTTAATTCGATTTTAGGTGTAGCAACAACAGGTGTTTCAATAGCCAGATCCACTTGTGCTAATCCAGCCCCTTGCCTTCTGGTTAGATAAGGCACGCCTTCTTCTTCTTCCACTACTTTTGCTGTATTCATGATAGATTTTTTTACTTTATCTATCATTTCAACCTTAGACATCTCCGGATATTTTTCCTTATAGGCCTGATAAACCAAAGTGGAAATCCCTACTATGTGGGGCGTTGACATACTTGTCCCACTTTTCATGGTATAGCCGTCATCATTGGCCAGTGACCATATCTGGCTCCCCGGGGCCGTCACATCAGGATAGAAATCCAAGTCGTCAGTTGTTCCCCATGTGGTGGTATAAGTTAGCTCTCCTTTAGTCGCATTATCTATCTCTTTATAATATTTACTTGAGAATTCAAAGTGAATATTTTCTAATTCCCCTAATTCTCCAGCCTCTCCATCATCTTCCGGTAAGGTCTTTCCAATGCTTGTAAACATGCTTTCAAAATCTTCAAAGGTTCCCATCACATATGGTATTTGAGGATCATAGCTTCCCATCCCCGGTGTTGATAGGCTTGAGCTGCTCTCTTTATCAATAATGAGAAGCGCTATGGCTCCAAATTTTTGTGCATTATCTACCTTTTCTGAGTAATACATTTTATAGGCATCATGGGTTTTATATTTAAAACTGGAGGGGCTTCGTTTAACCAGTGTAATAGCACCCTCAACCTCTATATCATTTGCTATGAGAGTAGCGAATTCTTTTTCAGTACCGAATCCTGCGTAGACGACAGGGATTTCATTACCTTCTTGAACAAAATAACGTATATCCGGGTATCGCCCCACATCGGGTAGAATATATTCTACCAAACCATTAGATGCGCCATCATCATAACTAAAAGCCCTTACTTTAGCTGTTGTATTCTCAAGGGAACCCACGATAATATTCCCTTCATATGTAACATCTGCAACCCCTATGTCCGGATTCTTCACAAATGGATATAGATCGTCGTCCATAACGCCGCCTATATGCCCGGTGTTACCCGCTGACTTGACAATAATTACCCCAGAGTCCTGAGCATTTTTCATGGCAATCATTAATGGGTGAGTCATATCTTTTTTCTGAGAGGCAGGCTGGCCTGTGCTCAGATTAATCACATCTACTCCCAATGCAACCGAATGGTTGATTGCTGCCATGAGTGTATCATCCGCTATATAGCCGGCTGTTGGGTTATTGCTGACCACCTTCTGAGAGATCAACTGCACTTCCGGAGCAACACCTTTAACCCCATCAGCTTCTTCGTCTCCATTTGCACCAATTATGCCTGCTACGTGCATACCATGGTCCTGGGTTCCGATAACGTTGTTTTCCCAAACAATACTATCTTGGTCTGCCCAATTATAGCCTGTCGGTACTTTCTCATTAAACCATTGCAGGTCTATGTTTTTGAATTCAGATTCTTCCGGCAGATTGTTGATGATATCGTTTAGGGCTTCTTCATCAGGTATTTTTTTAGTAATGCCTTCTGATAATCTGAGGTCTTTATGTGTGGGATCAATACCTGAATCGATAACCGCAACCAACATACCCTCGCCTTTATAGCTGCTGTAGACACTTTCCCACACAGTCTCAATATTGGTTAATTTTTTTGCCTTTGACATGTCGAAGGCATGTTTCTCTACCATGTGTACAGCCTTAACACAATCCATTGCTTCGATGGTTGGGATGTATGCTTTATCTACTTTAAGGCTGACACCGTTATAGGCTGTTTGATATTCATACTTTATCTCAACATCTATGCCAATATCTTCTAATTGTTCTTGAAATTCTTCTTGAATCTTTTTTGTTTTATGATAGGCATTTTTTACAACTTGCTCTGAGGATTCATCAATAGCTTCTCCTCCCAGCTGTTCCAGCACAGGCTTTTCATTGAGTTCAACAATAATTTGAACCTCTTGTTCACTTTCTTGTTCCGTTATCAAATCGGTAGTTTCAAGTGTGACTTCATGATCATCTCGTAATTTAATGATCTTCTCAACTATTTCATCATCATTAAGTGCATCCAGAGATTGCGTCTGTGCATTTACATTTATAGGTGTCAAGAGTAGACATATACTTGCAGCTACAGTCACTACTCTTTGTATGCCTTTTTTAAAGAAATATTTCATCATTTGCTCCCTTCCTTATTTAAGTATCAAGCAACTTTTGTTAATTCGATTTATTATCTAAATATCTATATATAACAACAGCAGCTTCTGCTCGTGACAGGGATCTATTTCCTTTAAATTCTTTGTCGTCATATCCCTTCATCAACCCTTCATTGTAAACATACTTGACACCGTCTAATGCCCAATTTGGTATCTTATCATAATCTTTTAGTGTGACATCATTATTGATTTGCTCCTTAGTCTGATCCAATTTGTAAAATATGGAGGCTATCTCATTTCGGGTGATTTCATCGTTGGGTCTGAATTTACCATTGCCATCGCCGGAAACAATATCATTATTGGAGGCTGTCTTTACTGCCTGACTGAACCAATCCGTTGATTGAACATCGGAAAATACTCTTTTATCGCCTTCATCGGTTGATAGATCCAATGCACCCACAATTAAGCTCACAAATTCTGCACGGGTGATAGATCTTCTCGGCTCAAAGCCTTGCCCTGTTCCTTTGATGATGCCTTTACCTGCTAATACCTCAATGGCATCTACTGCCCAAGAAAAATCTTTATCCACATCATCAAATTCAACCCTTTCGGGTTTTTCAATAACTGCAAATTTAGTAAAATGGTCTACCTCAAAGGTTACAATTCCCGTTTCAACATCTATTACGCCCGCTATAGGCTCCCATTTTTGTTCTTCCTCGTCATACCAAGCAGGTGTTAATCGATGGATATCTAAATCGGTGGTTATAGGTAATTTAATTTGTATTGAAATGTTCTTATCAAACTTAGTGCCCTTTGGACCAAATTCATATATGGATGAGCTTACTTTAACTGCGTATTGTTTCGGTTTTTGTTTTTCGTCAAGCTCATTGACTGTGATCTTTTTCTTGACTTTTAATACCTTTTCGGGCAGCATCACTGACACTTCTTGTTTTGAATCGGAGATAATGGTCTTTTCAATCCCGGCTTCTTTGGCCATATTAACCCGATTATTCTTTAAACTTTGTTTGATTTCATTAGCTTTTTCATGTGTCATTCTCTTGTTTGCATTAAGTATGCGCGGCTTAACCTTTGCTTTAGATAAGTCATTTTTATATTTATTAAAGTTGTCTTCTCCAGGAGGCGTACTTGGAGTGCTTCCACCGCCGCCATTGCCGCCTCCGCCGGGGTTACCGTCATCATTTTGTCCATCTTTTATGGTCACTGCCAGTTCTTCTTTTTCATCTGCAAATTTAACGATAACATTTACTTTCTTTTCGATATAACTTGAGGCTATAAATTGTGTAGTAAAACTGCCATCTTCTGAGGTGACAAGCTGGTCAATAAAATAGAGATTATCTCCTGATTCCGACCTGACAACCAGTGCCACTTCTCCGCCTACAACGGCTTGATCTCCAAGCACCACTTTGCCATTGATAACAATTTTGTCTCCTACTGTATAGCTGGCTTTTGAGGTATAAACTGTCAGCTCATAGCTGCTGCTTTCATCAGCTAATACGATAGACGTTTGAAGCATGAGTATCAAGCAAAGCATTATAATACCAATGTATTTTTTCATAATCTATTCCTTTCTTTCTATTGTACCTTAACTGTCTTAGTCCATTCTCTGGATAGTATATTCATCTCCTCCAAGGAATCCCAAGTAAATAGCTCCAGCGTATATTCCCCCAATTCACTTTCACTAGGAAATACATACCGCCAAGATACATCTGTATCGGTCCATGACGGATTTGTTATGAACTTTACCTGCCCTGACGGATCGGTTAGTTTTAAGATGTATGAATTGGATTGATCCAGACCTTCAGCTGAAGCCTTAACGAACATTGGTAATTCGTTACGCTTAAATATATAGGATTCAACATTACTATCATTTAAGGTTTCAATGCTGTCATAATTCACGTGATATTGTCTATGGTTAAATAAAAATTTTTTTGAAGCTCGTCTGCCATCCTCCAGCTCAGCTTCAAAAACCACTGTATACGTGCCATTAAGATCATTTTCGCCCGGTTTCCATTTGTATAAAAGATCATTACTAAATATATCGCTTTGAGTGGTTCCCATAATTTGTCCTACTGAATTTTTAACAGTAATACTCCATTTTGTAGGAACAATGCTAAAACAAGAGACTTCTATTGTTGATCCTTTATTATAATCTTTGGTCACAGCTTTCATATCATGGAATAATGCGGAAGATAAATCTGCATCCTCTGTATTAGATGCAATAGAATAATTTCCTGCATGATCAAATGCCAAAATAACGACCTCATCATCTTCTTCAAGGGTTGGAATAGACTTATTTTTTTCTGATACGGCACCTAACTGTACATTGTTTACAAACACACCGTATCCCAATATGTCTTCATCCTCACAATCAAATGTCACTTTTTTATTCTCTAAATCTATTTTTACATCTGTTACTATTGGTTTTGTTATGTCTACTTTAACAGGCATTTTATAGACCTGCTCTTGGGCATCCTCATAGTCAATTGTAGCTTTTGTTACGATATAATACTGGTCTTCCGGGACTATATCGCCATTTTCATCCGTACCGTCCCAAGAGAATAGCTTTGAGTCTCTTGAATACCAATTTCCGTAATGAGTAACATTTTTAACCAATCCGTATTTGAATGCTTTATAAAGACTTAATACGCTAGGATCATGCGCATGATCCCCGTGGTCATCATCATGAGGATGTTCATGATCATTCAAATAATCTTCAATTTTTTTGGTGCCGTCTTCAAATTGTGTATTATGGAAGATCTTTTTTATCACATTCCCTGAATCATCCTGTACTTCAATCTCAAATGTTTTTGCATTACGCAACAAGGTATAGACAGGCATAGCCCGGTCTTTATCGCCGTCACCATTTGGCGATATAGCACTTTTAGATTCATCAAATGATTCCCCAAATAAACTGCGTCCTAATTGAGTGAATCCCCATAATTTTCCTTCTTGTTTCATTTTATGAATGGATTCATAATCCTTTTCCATTATTGCTAAAAAGTCCGGATCGTATAATCCTGTAATACCTGTATAGCTGTCCTTATCTGCCTCTGAAGGGTCTATAATATTTGGAGTATCCCAATTACCATAAAAACCAACGTAGGGTATTGTTACTGTAGGTCCTTCAAAATCTTTAGGCGTAAAGGTGATAAAACCTTCTATGAAAGAGTCTGTAGATGTTTTATTTGATAATTCCAGGCTAAAGTCCAGCTGACTCTCTCCTTTTGGTAGCGTAATAGTTGCTGTCTCTTCAGTGATATCGGTATTATTTAGTATTAACTCAGCATCTGACACTAACTCTGAGTCCATACTTAATTTATTACTTTTTTTACCATCTGTGAGGACAATAGCAGAGACTTCATAGCTTGCATCTGATTGTAATTGATGTTCCACATTTAATGAAAAATCAGTTTCTTCATCAATCTCTTTCAATGCAATAGAGCCAACGCGCTCTCCACCGGCTAGGTATGTATAAAATATCGTGTTTACTTTTATTGCATCCTCGACCTTCAATAGACCAGAGCCTTGTCGTCTAGGGGAATAAGGTAATGTCAATATCCCGGTATTATTAGGATTGTCCACATTCTCTAATATCTCAGCAGTGTTCATCAACCGTACTTTAACCTCTTCAACAAAGTCTCTATTCTTCTCAAGCTTTCTCCCATGCTGCAAATACTGTGACAGTAATATACTTCCTCCGGCTACATGAGGCGTAGCCATGGAGGTCCCGCTCATGGACTCATACTTATTTTGGCCGACTAAAGACCATATATGTTCACCTGGGGCTGTAATATCAGGCTTTATTTCTAGATCAGAGGATATGCCATACGAGCTGTCATAAGCCATCTTATATTTGTTTTTATTGGCTATTGAAGTCTTACCCACTTGCATTTTTAAGTCTTTATTATGATTGTAGATATACTTTAGTAACTTTTCTCCTGCATCTTTTAACAAACATACAACCGGAATCTTAGGATTATTTAACTTTATCACCATATTTTCTTTATGGTCTGGGTGTCTGAGAACGATAAGTGCGACAGCACCGTGCTCTTCTGCTGTTTTTTGTATATCTCGATAGAAATAATCCCCTGTACGATGAGCAAATACAATCTTACCTGTAACGTCTATTTCCTCATAATACCCGGGCTGTCCATCGCCAACATAGACCACATCAAAAACGCCGCCTCCTAAGGTTTCTATAATGTCAGGTATATTGGTTTGGGTATCATTAATTTGTTCTTGATACTCTACGACCTCTTCAACCTCTCCATCTTCAGAGTAATATTTTAAGGGTCCCGTGATCTCTGTATTACTCATTGAGGCCACCTGTATGGTATCTTTATAAACCCCTGGTTTTTCAACTGTTCCAATATCGGGATTAATGGATAATGGTTTTCCTGCTGCCATGGTAGAATAGCCGCCATTACCTGCTGCTGATGCTACAATAATACCTTTATCTACTGCAGCTTTAATAGCCATGTGTTCCGGTGCATCTTCATCATCAAAACCTGAGAGCTGACCAAAACTTAAATTAATCACATCAACATCCCATTCAATGGCATACATAATTGCCGCTACGATATCATCTTCGTATGCGTTGTGATGGTCCTCGTTACTGAATACTTTTAGACCCATAATCTGCGCATGAGGAGCTATCCCTTCAAGGCCGTCAGATAATTGACTGCTTCCTGCAGCAATTCCTGCAATATGGGTTCCGTGTCCATCCATCATATCCCCATATATATCCATATAAATATCATCATCATTATCTGCAAAATCAAAGCCAATGGGCACTTTGGGCGTATAATATTTGCCTTTCGTTCCCGATTCTGTTAATTTACTTTCTACTTCTTCTTTGGTAAACTTTGGAGTGGCTTCCGATGGAAGCTCTAAGTTAGAATGGTCTATGTAGATACCTGTATCTAATACAGCTATCATCATTTCATCTCCGTATAAATCCATTACCGATGGCGGGTTTGGATTATATACCTGGTTGTATACTGCATCATGTACCGATACCGATGCAGGCACATTGATTATTTTTTTGCTTTCACTTATTTGTTTCTTATATGTATTTGCTATTCTTATAGAATCAACAAAAGGTAATTCTTCAATAATTGATAAATCTTTGCTATTGATGGTAGCACTAAATCCATACAATATATCATTAAACTCATGACGTACATCAAGGTCAATATTCATTTCACAAATATTTTCCAATACTTCATTCCTTTTGCCTTTTTTGACTGTGACAAAAACTCTCATGTTTTGGGAGTCTTTATGGCTTTCATTTACGTTATAAAAAGAATTGTCACCGTCTAATACTTCAGCTGCTGTAACTTTATAATTATTCATTGATTCATTAATTGGTGCTGCATATATTACATTTGAAAATAGTAATACTATTATTAAACAGCTCATTATAAAACGCTTCATTGATACCTCCAATATTAATATCTTGACCGACCAGTATCCTGCATCCCTCCTTTTATTGATACTGATAATCGTTATCAGTTTGCAATACCTCTTATGATAGTACATATTATGACATTTGTCAATTGATATTGATAAAATCTTATCAATATCAATAAAAAAAAGTCCACACATTTGTGAACTTTCCAAGGCTTAAATACTCATTTTATCTCTATTCATTCTCAAACAAAATAAGTTCTGATATGACAATATCTCCCTTTATATCAAATCGTACATATTCTTTTCCTTTCCCTATATCTTCATCTGTTGTAAATCCATAAACTTTGGTCTGTTCATTTCCGTTTAATTCGACTATTTTCTGACTAAACTGATATTTGTCTTTTCCTTGAGTGCTTAAGACATGAATGGTTACAGCGTCTTGCTGAGGATTTTTTGCTTTAATTTTAAGTATTAAACCATAATTTTTATTGGGTTCAAGTTTTATTTCTCTTGCTTTTAGATAGCCCGTATCCGAGCCTGTATTATTAATTCGTAATTTGCCATTTTCTTTTATTTCACTATGCATATTGGATGATGTTGAATTCCATAGATGCCAAAAATCAGGGACAGCATTGTCATCTAAATCAATATTAATAAAAGCGTTGTATTTTAAACGATTAAAAATCATTACACTCATCTCATCGCCATACGATTTCAAAAGATAGTCACATCTCTCTATATGCTCTAGTGTTTTTTCGTCTATTAAAATAGGCCTCATACTTTCAGTATTAACCTTTTCCAATCGATCAGGTAAATTTACTACTTTTTGAAGATAGGATTGTCCTTTTTCCTTCTCATTATTATTCATATAAAGAACACCTAACTTATAATATAAATCTGCCAATTCTGTATACTTCTCAATAACTAGAGGCTGATAATCGACAGCCTTTTCCATATATTCAACTGCTTTTTCATATTCATTTCTAATCCCATAAAATCTAGCTGCATTCGCATAATTATTGGAATTATACGGCTCATTTTTCAACGCTTTTAATATAAGTTTTTCTGACTCATGAAACTTCTTTTGAGCTTCTTCTCCGCTGTTATTTCTTTCTGCGTAATACTTCCTTTGATAGAGATTGGCTAAATTAATCTTATATGTTGAAGAAAATGGGTCAAATTTTTCAGCTTTTTCAACATATTGTATAAGCTCATCTACATTTGCAATCAACTGCATCTCATTGGCAATATTGCCATTTTTTCTTCCAATATTAAGGGATATTGAAAGAATAATTAAGATTACAGCTAATAGTACCGCTGAGCTGTCAAATATATATGGCATTCTTTTATTCTTTTTATCTTCTTTTATATTCCCTTTATTATGAATTAAAACCATATAGACCGCTAAAAGAACCATGACCATAATATATACAGCGCTATAAGTTAAGTTAAAGTCTATAAGGCTATGTATAAATATTGCATGCACAGCAATAAAAGCAGTAACAACAAGAATGTATTCTTCTCCTCTTTTCTCTTTATTCCTTTTTTTATAGTCATATAAATGATATCCTATTCCAATCAATAGTAATAACCACATAGACAGCCCAAATATTCCTACTTCACACATTAGCTGCATCACATAATTATGGGCTTCGGTCGTATAGTACAGATAAGATTGATAAGCAAAATACATACTTTCCCATGCCCCTCCGCCGCTTCCAAATAGAGGATGTATTTTAACAATTTTCATGGCATCTTTATAGAAAACCAGTCTTTCTACAACCGTATATGTACTTGCATTTATTGAGTTGAGTCGTTTCGCAATGCTATCCGGTATATATTTGTATTTAAATATAACTTTACGGGTCTTTTGATTCTCTAAATTAGTCAAATACATATTTTTTAATGCTACACTGGTTCCGACGTTATAATTATAGACAGAAATATTGATTTTCTCTGTATCTTTCGGTGTTACAAATGTAATTGTGCGTGGATGATCCATGGTCAAATTTGTTTCATTGTATATTTGTTTTATGGTCTCTTGTTTCTGCTGTTTCTCATTATCGCTTTTTCCTATGCTATCAATCCTTATTTGGTATGCCCAGTCAGCTGGAGCTTTGGAAGCACTTGCTGCATCAAAAGTCAGCTTATACTTTACATTTCCATCAATCTTTGTAATAATCTTCTCTACACCTTTAAAACTATCTTTTTCTTCCGGCGTGTGTGATAATTGCACCACATCTTCTGTATGGAGGGCAACTCTAAACATGATCATACTGCTAATGATTATTACGGTAACTATCCCAGCCATTAATTGAATTAACCTCTTTTGACTCAAAAGATGCATACACTTCACCAATTGCCTTGAAAAATATGACAGCACCATTGCACTCAAAGCCCCAACAAAGACGATAAACAATCCTTTTATATCTTTGTTTATAATTGCTTGATGAAACAATGGAATACTTATAACCGCCGGTATACCCATTGACATGGTATAAAGTATGGCCGTTACAATATGCCGGACATTTCCAATCATAATTAAAAATAACACCCAAAGAAATGGTAGTATAATCCATGCGCCTCGTGAATAAGTAAACACAAGTGCCAATAAAAAAACACACCCGATACCACCATATACAATACTATAGTTTTTTGAAGTCTTTGAGATTAAGAGCCCCAAACACAGCATAATCATTGCTAATAAGTAGGCTCCAAATGTATTGGGATATTGCATCATAGAGGCCATTCTATCTCCATAGTACGTGGATGAAATCTTATAATTCATACCCGGTATTACATTAACCATACCTTCAATTTTTTGTGATATGGTCATTCCTACTGCACCGTCTATACCAAGTATAGCCATTCCTGCACCTGCAATAATAATAAGATTTAATAAGATGTCAATCTCTCTTTTGCCTCTTACCATCCCTTTTATCATCAGGAAGATGGCATAATAGTTAAGGTACTTAATCCATTCCCCTATAGCCAGCCTTAAACTAGCCGTATTTCCAAAGATAATGGGTAATATATATGCTACGATGAGCCCAATAATAGCGTAATCCAACTTACTTTTTGTTATAATTGTTTCACCCTTTAGCCTCTTATATATAACAAACCCTACAAACAATGAAAAGGATAATGTATGATAAACCAATAACTCTCGTTCAAAAAACAATCCTCTTGCAAATGGAGGATAAAACACTAACACACATAATAAAGTAAAAATGATATTGTAAGACACATGGTTTTTTTCTACCGTTCCTTTTATTGTTGGTTTCCAATTTTTCATCTATTTCTTCCTCTCAATATCATATTCACCCTCATCATCGTATTGAATCCGTCTTATATCTACTATTTAATAAATGGATTGTCCCATTGTATCATACCCATTTATGCCCTGTAAATTATGGCGCTTTTGTTTTATTTCTTATTGGCTGCCTGACAATAATTAATTTTCATCCCTAATGTAACAAATTTTTGTTCATATTCTGTTGGAACATTATTTTCTAAAAGAGATGATTGGTATAAATCATAAGTCTTTTCAAGAATTCTAAAACCACAATTTTGAAATTCCGCCAAGGAAAACTCAAAGAGGTTTAAATTATCTGTCTTAAATTCTATTAATCCATCTGGTTTTAGTATCTTTTTATATTGATTTAAAAAGATATTGTGAAGCAGTCGTCTTTTAGCATGTCTTTCTTTCGGCCAAGGGTCACTGAAGTTTAGATATAACTTATTGATCTCACTTTCACCTAAATAGGTTTCAATATGGTCTGCATATTTCCAAAGAAACAGCACATTCTTAAACTGTTTTGAATCTATTTTTTCTAATGCCCTCAGTAATACACTCCCAATAGGCTCTACTGCTATATAATTAATATCTGGATTTTTCTCTGCCAGCGACACTACAAACTGCCCTCTGCCACAGCCTATTTCCATATGAATTGGATTATCGTTATTGAAATAACTGTGCCATTTCCCTTTACTGTTCTCTGCATTTAAGACAATATACGGCTCATAATGCAGCACCTTTTCTGCTTCGTTTTTAACTCTTCTCTGACGCATTTTTATCATCCTTTATACTATTATTATTATTCATAGACATATATTTTTCTATATACTCATGCAGACGATGCATTAAATCGTATTCTCCTTTAAAAGGTAACAGAAACGTTGGGCGGCTTCTTCTAGCTTTATACTTTTCATACCACCTTTTCTCAAAATCCGTTCCCATTTCCTCAACTCTCTCAACCAGTTCGTCAAATCTTTCCTTGATGTCATCTTTAAGCTGTTCGTAGTTTATAATAATATTATTTTCATGTGTTACTGCAAACTTTTTAAGTTTTGATGCAAGATTAAATGAGTGAATAGCATCTACTAATATAACCCCATAGAATAGACCTATAAAAAAAGAAAATTGTAAGTTTTCATATAAAAATTGAATTTCTTTATAAAAATAAGGATAAAGAACAAAATAAAAAAATAAGGCTAAAATCGTCCAATATACAGAGTAGATTGGTGCTATTAATCCTTGAATATTCCATTTCAATTTGGTATAATCCCACAAACGTGTTTTATAATATTTTAAGAAAAATAATCCCGTAACATATTCTAAACCCGTTGTGGAAATGGCAAATAACATAATTTTAATACCAAGATGCACATTCAATTCACTTACAATATATAATACACAAATGCCTGTTCCATATAAGGGAAGATATGGTCCTGACAAGAATCCTGGATTTATCCACCTTCTAGCTTTGCCAAAGTACTTTCTATATACCACTTCCAATCCCCAACCCGTCAATGAACCGGAAAAAAAAAGAAACAAATACTTCATTATAAATATCATCACTTAGAGGCAGCCTCCCTGCTATATTATGATTAATTGTAAAATGCTTTCTTGTATTTCATCAATATTAACATTCATTTTTAGTATTCATTATTTCTTTAAATTATTTGAATATAACGGATTATATTATAACATATCAAAAGGGATTGTCCTATGACGTTTTTGCCTATAATGCATTTACATTTTAATATGGTAAAATAATATTTAAGATAACTATTTCGCCTATAGCTTAAAAACGATTAATGAAAGTGAGGGAAAACAAACAATGAAAAACTACCAGAGAGAATATCCGCTGTTATCGGCTTGTGGCTTGAATTGTGGTTTATGCCCACGCTATCATACAGATGGTTCCTCTAAATGTCCTGGATGTGGAGGAGAAGGTTTTTTTTCAAAACATCCTTCATGCGGCATTATAAGTTGCAGCCGGCGTCACGGTATTGAATACTGCTATCTGTGTGATGAATATCCTTGCAAAAAATATGACGGTGTAAATCTCGTTGACTCTTTTATTACGCATCGAAATATGCTCAAAGACTTTGAGAAAGCAAAAACTGAAGGTCTGGACAACTATAAAACCATGCTCAATGAAAAAGTAGATATATTACATTTCTTGTTAGATCACTATAACGACGGGAGGCGCAAAAACTTTTATTGTATTGCTGTAAATCTTTTAGACCTGCAAGATGTTAAGTCAGTAGTACAGCAAATTGCAATAGAAACTAAAGAACGCAATCTGACCCTAAAAGAAAAGGCACTCATTGCAACAAATCTATTTCAAGCTATGGCAGAGGAACGGAATATTGTATTAAAGCTTAATAAGAAAACAAACAAATAATAGATTCATTAAGACAGGGTTTTAGAAATTTTTAAAACAAAAGAGCAGTATCAACTGCTCTTCAGGTTATCGAAAAAGTACTAGAAAAATGAATGCAGGGGTATCAATATTCGTTTTTTTGTGTTCATTTGGTCAGAAAATTTAGGTGGCAGATGGGCTATAAAAGTCGTGAACAAACAGGACGTTTGTTAGCAGGTATAAGCCATGG
>JANQMT010000091.1:0-14243 GCA_028279945.1 Clostridia bacterium | reverse complement strand
ACCTTCAGGCTGCCTAGAATCCGGATGGTGATATTCACTGGCCCTTTCACTCCAAGCCATTCCTGTATCAACCAATATTAAATCTTCTCCACCTTCGATTAAGAAAGTAAAGCAAGGCATTTCAATTCTTTCATTCGATACTTCAGGGTAATATTTTGTAACTGAGTGATGATACAAATACTGTTTAGGTATCGTCGTCACATATCCTGTGTTTATAGGTCTAATGGTTAACATTTCATTCCTCATTTCTTTATTTGTTATATTAGTGCTATTGATAGTTGAGGGAATACTATAAGTAATACCAATACTATGAGCATAGCAATTAAGAACGGCGAAGAACCTCTAAATATATCTTCTATGGTCATATTCTCTGTTCCCTTTATACCACCAAGCGATGATTTAACGGTATATACTGATAATCCAAAGGGAGGTGTGAGTAACCCTGTTTCTATTGCAACTATGGCTATGATGCCAAACCAGATCATATTCATACCAAAAGAAGCAACAATAGGGCACATCACCGGCATTGTTAACAAAAGTATAGAGGTTGAATCTAGAATACATCCAAGTGCAATTAAAATGATCATAAAGATAAATATTATTGCAATGTTTGGCATGTTTAAAGCATCGATAAAATTCTCAATAAAGTTTATTGCGCCACTAATTGCCAGGGCTCTTGAATACATTTGAGCAGAAATAAGCAAAAATAATACGCTGCCTGTTGTAACGCCTGTTGTTAGCAAGACTTTCCACAAGCCTTTTGGTGAGAATTTTCCTTTTACGATAACCAGCAACAATGCGCCAAAAGCGCCTATTCCCCCAGCCTCAGTCGGCGTAAAGAATCCCAACCAGATTCCTCCCAATGAGACACATATAAGAACGACAATTGCCCATGGTTTTAGAATGATCTTTATGCTTTCTTTCTTTGAAATGTCATCTAATATTGCGGGGTCATTGTTAACACTGTCCGGCTTAAATCTTATATATAATCTAAGTGCAATAATAAAAGCTATCGTCATGATAATTCCTGGAATTATCCCGGCAATAAACAAATTTCCTACCGACTGCTCCGCCAAAGTACCATATACTATCATTAATATACTTGGTGGTATTAGCATACCTAATATGGAGCTGCCGGCAACAATACCAACAGAAAGTTTTTTATCATAGCCAAGCCGATTCATCTGAGGTATTGCTATTTTGGTGAAAACTGCTGCCGATGCAATACTTACTCCTGTTATTGCAGCAAAAATGGCATTTGCAACAATAGTTGCTATCCCAACGCCGCCTTTAATCCTTTTCAGCCCTTCATTTGCAGCGGAATACAGCTCGTGTGACGCACCGGACATGTTTGCTAAAAGACCCATTAATACAAATAAAGGGATGACACCAAACATGTATTCTCTTATTGCGCTAAAACTTGTTGCCCCTAGAATATTAAGCGCAGTTGAAAAATCACCTATGGCCAGGAATATTCCAAGAACGCTTGTTAACATAAGAGCTACACCTAAATGCAAACCTTGTAGGATTAATAGTATTAAAATGACTAGGGTTGTTACCAAAACGATTTCAGCGCTCATTGCACATCCTCCTCTGTTTGTTCTCCTTTGCCTTCCAATTTAAAGATAATGCGTAGAATATTTAATACATATTCTAATATCATGAAGGCAGAGCCCAACAATAAAATAAATCTAGTGGGAGCCGTAGGAATGCGTAACGCACCTTCTCCTTCAAATTCGCCGATTTTAACAGCCTGAACAAAATGATCCCAGCTTGAAATGATCAGCAAGACAAACAATCCTATTCCTATAAGGGATACGATAATATCAATAACATTTTTACCTTTAAGGGGAAATTTGTCATATATTATTGTAGATCGAACATGTTGTTTCTTTAACATGACATAAGGGATCTGTAAAAACGTAATAGCAATGATTGAATTGCTAACTATTTCGGGGGTTCCTTTTAATGGAGAGCCCAAAAAAACGCGTCCGGCAACATCAACAACTATTATTGCCATTAACACAAATATCCACAAAGAACCGGTCCCATTAAAAACTGCTAGAATTTTTTTATGTATAAGGTTAATCTTTTTTAACAAAGTCATCATAAGCCTCACAAATTCCATTCATAAATTAAATTAAGCGGTCATTAATAATCCAAAATATAGGGGAGAAAGCGGGACGGAATAAACTGTCACCGCTTTAAAGAAAATTATTACTACTTAAGCTCCCAGTCTCTAATCATTTCATAGCCGTTATCTTGTAGGAAGGAGTAATAATCGGAAATGATCTCTTTAGCAGGGTATCCAAGTTCCGTTAGCTCATCGCAGAGTGCTCCTACAACATTTGGCAGCATTGCAGCCCATTTCTCTCTTTCCTCTTGAGGCAGGGTATAAATCTTTGTACCTTCTGCTTCCATAGCAGCTTTGTCCGCTTCATATCTTTCAAGGATATACTCAGCTTCTTTAGTTTGATACTCAACTGCAACTTCTTGCAACACATCAGCCACTTCCGAAGGCAGCCCCGCAAGTGTGTCATTATTAATGACAAGTGCACCAAAAGATTGAACGCCAAAATGCGCTTCTAAAAGGTAGGGTGCTTCTGTATAAACTTGAAGCTTATAGCATGCGCCGGTTGGTTGTATTGTAGCGTCATAAACACCGGTCTGTAAGCTTGTAAAACATTCATTTAGATTCGTTTGAACAGGTACGGCACCGGTATTTTCAATCCAGCTTAAGTTAGCACCAGCGGCTCCAACTTTAACACCAACTAAATCCTCAAAGGATTTTACTTCGAATGCAGAGTACATATTATATGGATCAGATACGCTCACTGCTAGACATGTCTGATTATACTTGTGAAAATCGTTTTTATATTGAGGATACTTATCATACAGATATACGGAAGCTTTGCTTACAAGTAACGGATCTCCTGATTGGAAAGGCATTCTATAGGTCATTCCCTGTAACATAAGCTTTGAGGGCTCAAACACATAAACGATATATCCCATATCAAGTAAGTTTGCTTCGACAGATTCTAATACTTCACCTAGTTTTGCAATACTTCCGCCCCATCCGGTAACCCATCTGATCTCATAACCTTTTTCAGCCAATCGAGCGTTTACTTCAGGCATAAAGAAGTCTTCCAGAACCTTTATCCACTGCCCGCTTTCAGGGGTATGTCCGGCACCAATTCGCAGTTTAATCACTTCTTTTTCATCAGAATTTTGTGTATCGGTACTTGATTCATCAGCCGCACACCCTGTAAAAAGCATGACCACCATAAAAACACATAGCACTAAGCAACTAGTTCTTCTTAAACCTTTTTTCATTATCTTCCTCCTTTAAATATATTTAGTTTAAACCATTTAGAAATATATGAGTTCAAGATCTATCCGGCTTCAAAAATTAGTCAACACTCATTTCTATGTATGAAAATTAGAAGATGAAATATTTTATATAGTATATTGGATCCAATATACTATATTTTGATTATATGGTCTCTCTTATTATTTGTCAAGAAATTTTGCCTTATTAAAAAATAGGTTATTTGAATAGATTAACATCAGATCATTGAAGGCTGAACACAATTAATCTTTATTCAAAAAATGATTTTACTTTAATCCCAATAACGGAGAATAAATAATTTTTGTTAACAAAAGAACAAACTATAGGAAGAAAAATCGAATTTAAGAAATGTTGATTTAAATAAAGAAACTAACAAGAAAAGGAAAGAATAATTGAATAAAATAAAAAATCAGCCTAATCTTACCGATGGACTAGGCTGGTGTCAACAGTTTCACAGCGTATTAGAATAGGTTAATGCACTGATTACTATTTCATATTATAAATATTAATTTGATAAGACTTTATTTGCGGGACAAATAATAATCGTTAACGATTTTGGGAACTCTTTTCAAATGGTTTTCTAAGTTTCTTTGCACAATAGGTATGATTTTATCTTTTTCTTTATTGGCTAAACAATTAATATATTCCCGATGCTCAGCTTTTATCTCATCAGAATATCTTTCATTACTTGCTAATAAAAACCTATATAAAGATAAGTTGGTCCATAAATTATTAATCATCTCGCATAGTTTAGGCATTTTGGAAATCTTATACATTTCCATATGAAATCTTTCATTCAGATCATACACTTTTTTCACATCAATTGGCTCTATAGCAATCATTTCTTCAATCTTTTTTTGGATATTATTCAAATTGTCAATATCCTCCGGGGAAACATGATCCATTGCTTTTTTTAAAGCAAAGGTTTCCAACTGCATTCTAATACTGTAAATCTCTTCGATTTCGTCTATGGTTAGCTTTCTAACATAGGCTCCGGAGTAAGATTTAAAATGTACTAATCCTGTTTTTTCCAAAGATTTTAAAGCTTCTCTGACCGGAGTACGACTAACCCCAAAGAACTTTGCAATTGCGTCAGAGTTAATTCGCTCATTTACCTTTAAATCGCCTTCAATAATTAATTTTAAAATCATATCATAAACTTTAACGGATAGAGTCTTATGATTATTCTCAATGGAGTTTTCATATTTTTTAAACAAATCATTACCCATATTTTAATCTCTTTTCGAATATTGTGTATTGTATTTTATATGCAAAAATTGTATCATGCCTTTACAATTTGTTCAACTATTTTATTTTCATTCTGCAGGACAATTATAACATGGCATATTTGTAAGGGCCAAGCCATATATATTTAGTGAATGTTAAAGGAGGTGTTCACTTGATTTCCGGCGAATTAACTCAACATAAACTGTATCATGATCCTTATGTCCAATTACTATTAAAACACCTGCAAGATACTACTCTTTTCAGAGGAACGCCAGATTCTACGCGGAAGCGCCAGCAGTCTTTACTGATTCCTTTTCTTGAATTTTTCTTGAGACATGACCGGGAAAACTACTATGCGCATTTATTCAGGCGGAAAGGGCTGTTGGAGGAGTCTGCTGCAGGCGTTCAAATCAAAAAAGATGTTCAACTAAAAGACCTTGTTAGGTTGCGGATTCATTCTGATGATTTGAGGGAAAATGGGCAGAATAATTGTTTAATCCGGTCGATTGATCTGAACCAAAATCATAAAGTTTTTTTATCCAGTGGAACAACGCAAAATACAAAAGGACCTGTGAAGATTTTACGTACCCCTCTTACCATTCAATTAGGGCATATGTTAAATGAAGGTTTAAATAACTGGTCCTTAGGTGGAAAATTCAGAACAGGGTTGACTTTGCTTCAAATGGCACCTGAAATGAAAGATTCTATGTGGTTTGCCTATTTGGGCACTCGTGTCATGGAGCAAAGAGGGTGTGAGGTAATGTTTGGAGCCAGAATACGTCAGGACCCGGAAGAAACGAACCTTTGGCGTAAGCTGGAACCGGATAAAAAAACATTGCATCACTTCTTTACATCTAAGTCAGCGCCTAAATATTTCATAACTTCCGGAATAGGACTCTATCATCTGTTATTAAAACCAAACAAATTTCAACACTTTTTATACCGTTATGCATTAGGTATTCCACCTATTCAATTGGGTGACGGAGGTGTTTTGATGACAGGCGGCGGATTGAAGCGTGTTCCCTCTGAGTATCAAACGATGCAGGATTTAATGGCTTCAGCGACGCATAACATCCTTGCAGGTGGAAACCGTGCACCTATTGTTGATATATTGGGCCTAACAGAGAGTATGTCCGTATTTTTAAACCGTGCTGCCGACCCACTGAATGAAGATGCCTGGGTAAAGTATCCTCATCCCTTAACTTATGTGGCTCTAGTAGAATCTCCTCAGAACCTTAACCTTATATCAAATCCAGCTTCTGGAATGAAGGGTTTGTTATTTTATACCAACTTTGCTTGTCTGGATTATTTGGAGGCCGTATTATCAGGAGATTTTGTTCGACATGCTTCTACTGCTAATTGTCCGCAACATGGCTTTATTTATGAAAGACGCTTGAAAGAAAATGAGGGCTTTATGATAAGAGAAGGTTGTGGTTAACATAAATTTTCTATACTTAAAAGAAAAGATGAACAAATTGAAGCCTTTCTTAAAGCAAGAGTGTTCTAAGCAAAATGAGGTTACCCACCGTTTTCCTTTTTTAAAAACACTTGATAAACAAGTTTCTGAATTAATGACTATTAAGACATCTCAAAAGCTGGCTGCCTTTGATGCAGGGAGCTGCTTTTGGGGTTCTGACCAAGGAAAACAAGTTCAAAAAACCATTACAAAAACCATGATTGAAAAAGGTTATTCACCTCTTTCGGCTCAAAGGGAGCTGGCTCTTTTGTCTGATTTGTTTTCATATCGTACTCTGGAAAAGATGGTATCCAATTCCGCGGCACTTCCCGGAGGTTCTCGATGGCTGGACGGGCATACAACAGAAATATCACCGGGTGTCTTCGTTACCGGATTTCCCATCGGGCCCTTTCTAGTGATTGGCAGTGGAAATACTTTACTGCCGGCAATGATCTCTGCTGTCCAAGGACTTCTGGCGAATTGTCCCGTGACCATTAGAGGGTCTAAAGTTAACCATGCGATTATTCAATCTATTTTTCAGCACCTTGCTCAAGTGGAACATACAGTTCTTTCCAGTTTATTGGCTAAGGTACATTTTTTGCCTTTAGACTACCGGGATGATTCTGAAGCCCAGGCCTTATATAGAATTCTACGCAATGGACCCTTTGATGCGATTATATTGTGGGGTGGCGAGAAAGCACTGGCTGATCTTATTCCTCATTTTGCGGTCAACCCTCGGCATCCTCTTATTATTCCCATGGAGTCTTTAACAGGTGTAGTTGTAATTACCCAGGCCTACCTAGAAACAGCGACTCACAATAAAGAAATGGCAGCACGGCAACTGGCCTGTTCCATGATGGCTATGGGTCAGCAATTGTGTAGTTCTCCTACGCAAGGTTATTTTGTTGGGGAGTGGGACGCTGCACTGGATTTTGCCAAAGCGGTATCCGTCGAACTGGAAGCTTTATCTTCCCAAGAGAACCGACAACTGGGTGAAATATCGGCCATATTACTGGACAGAGCTCGAAACCAACTGGAAGCTGCAGGCAGCAAAGTGTTCATCCCCCTTAATGGTTCTGCTGCTTGGACACTTGTACTAAGTCGTCAATCAAACTCAAAAAAGAACTCCCTGTGTCGGATTCCAATTCACAAGAGAGCAGGCGTTTTAGAAATCATTGTAATGGATCAAATGAAAGATGTGCCTGCACTGATTGCAGGCCTGCCCAAGGCACAGTCACACAGAAGCATCAAAAAGGTACAAACCGTTCTAAGACTAACAAGCCTTGATGAAGCCCGAGATCTTATGACTGAGCTGCGAAAGGTGGGCGTGTATCGAATTGTGCCGCCTGCTTATACAATCTTACGCCATCCTTGTGAACCTCTGGATGGCAGGCATATTATTGGTCAGCTGACACGGCAAATAGTGCTTATATAGGTGTTTTGTTATTAGGACTTGCTACCGTCAACTCATTATTGGTTTATTCTTTTAGGGTTACTGATTCCAAGCTTCCTTAAACCGTATAGATCTAAAATACTAAATCCGATCTTAGAAAAAATAGGCAAAACAATAAAAAATAAAACGTCTGTTAGTTCTGAAGTCAACCCAAATCCCGATGGGCCTATGATCCATACCGTTGGATAACAAATCCACAAGATGGTTAAATAGGCAGCTGCTATTTTATAATGTTGAGAAAGTTTTATATCACTTTTATCGGCAATGTTCCTTAAAGGGACCCAGATGATATAAAGAATAATAAAAAACGCAACCATACCAATGGAATACCATACATATTTTAGATTATTATTTGAAAAGTCTGCTATAAGACCTGAAAGGATCATTATAACGTCTGAGAATACAAGAGATAAAATGATAGCAATATTTTTAGTGGTATAAAACATTGCTGTCAGTGCCAGTGAAAGGAGTAAAAGCGGTGTGGTAACTACCCAATCTAAATACCGTGCAAAGTATACGGTTTGATCGGGTTTTTCCAAGAAGCCCTGTCCTATTGCGATAGAAAAATAAGCTATTCCTGACCAAACTGCTATTAAAATGGCTATGACATATTCGTATTTTGGCACTCCTTTAGGATTTCTACTTTGTATATAAAAATAGACACCTCCTATTATCATAATAAAAGCATAAATCCAGTGAAGTTGTAATATAAATTCTTTCATCAATAATCACCTTCCATATATTAATATGATTATTATTTTCTAGCCATTATTTTTTATACACAATTATAATAATATTTAAATATGACAGCTTGCTGTTATTTTTCTCTGAAACATAAGAAAACTCCCTCCTTAGCAAACAAGTTTTTATTATTTCACTTGTCTACCTAAAAGGGAGCATATCAAAAGACATGTGCTGTTTCAGTTATATATATCTTACCTTCTTGAACCATTCATTGAATAGAGTCATGGGCCCATTCCCTCATTATTCAATATTTAAACGCAGTGGGGTTGCAGGGTCATAGATAGAATTAATCTTAACGGCAAATGAAGTTTTATTTTCTATATCCTGGTCAGTTACATAGTGAACATCTAAAAGTCCGTTGGGTTCATATCCGGTTTTTAGGTAAATCATTTCAGATAATGCCAAACTCCAGCCGTTTAACCATGTATCAAGCTTATTTTTTTGCTCTTGTGTTCCTTCAAAATGAATGAGTAAATCAATATCACTATTAAGGCCGGCCGTATAATTGTTTGTACTGCCAAACAAATAAATACCTTTTACAGAATAAGCATCCATATCGATTTTATTAGCAATTTGTTCTGCCATAAAATGGCGCCATTTCCACCCATAGTCTTTCTGGCTTACCTTGACCTCTTGCTCAATATGGGTATCTGAACTTATATTTGCATTTGAAGGTATATCAAGATATGCAATTGCTTTTTCCAAATCAGCATTCATCAATATGAAAAGCTCTTTACCATAATAGTTTTCTTCAATTTGAATGACCTTAACAACATGACTAAAATTTTTATAACGTGGTAAAATATTCTCTAAAGAATTCTTATTATTAAAAAATGATTTATTAAACATTGTGCCTTTTTCTTTAGGATAAAGCGGCAAATATTTAATATTTTCTTCTGCAAGATCTTGAAAAAAGTGTGTACCAAATGATAGCTCCGGACTAGATTTATGTTTTGCAATTTCAATCAGCATAGACGTATTATTTATATCAGAATACGCAACAGGTACACCAAGCTTTATATCACCGCGACTGCCCCAACGGCCCGGTCCCATTAGAATGAAGCTCCGACGAGGTAGTACTCTGTTTAACTCACTAATTACATTGGCAACTTCAATTAAATCTTCATATTTTTCCAAATTGCCATACTCTACAGGGTCAACATATACGACAGTCTTTATTCTCGTAACCTTTCCATTGCAAATATATTTGTTTGCCGTAAAAACAGTATTCATATGTAAAATATCTATAGGTATTGCAGCCGGAGAATCATCATAGTTTCTGCTTTGAGAGCGACATTGAAGCAAATAAAAATTTTCACCGTCACTTGCAAATTCAATATCAACAGGGTATCCCAATTTTTCCTGTAGAAGAGATAAAACCGATTTTATTTGTTTGACTACCTGCGTTTTTTTTATTAGTCCATTAAAAGTAACAATAATATCATCAGATTCAAAATCGGCAGTAAATCTATTTAGATCAGCAATAAAATCGTTTTTTAAAACGGATACAACATGATCGATATTGGGAATCTGGTCGCCATACTCTTTCATTAATTTGGATATGGGGAGTGTTACAAACTGATTGTTTTCCATATCAATTGCATCTATCATTTGTGGAGAATATTTTTTCATTTCCAAAGGTGTTTGGTTGACACGATGATCTGGTTGCCCCGGTGAAATTAATGTAGGAAAATCCTCTCCCACTCTGTCAACCGCCCTGGTCCCAAGCCCCATAACCATACGCAGCAATCCTTCCCCACGTTTTATTCGCGGAGACCAGCGCAGCTCATTATTACTAAAAGCAACGCCGGCATATAGAGGAAAGTAATATGGTCCTACTTTGCAACCTACTACTTCTTGAATCATAATGCCCATTTGCTCAGCACTGTCAATCAAATTACGTTCTTTACGATACTGAATTGAATCAGGATTATACAAGGAAGCATATACTTCTAGAATCCCCTCTACAAGCTGCCGCCTGCGCTCTTGCTTAGTCCCAACATTTGTTATGAACAAACTTTTATATTTTCCGGAAAAAGATGAGTTTTTTTGATCTTCCAGCAAACTTGAGGATCTGATTATCAACGGTTTATCCCTGCATTTATCAAGAATTTGATCAAGCTGATTTATAATATAGGGAGATAGCTCAGAATTTTTAAACATTCGAATTATTCGAGGGTAGCTTGCACGAATATTTAAGATATCCTGATATTTATATTCATTTAATTCATCTAATCTATTATTTTCAATAACATTTACCAAGTCATCCGATGAGATATACCAAGTTTTAGGTGTTTTGAAATTTTCAAATTCTAAGTTATCTTTATTATGAGTTCTAATGATTTGATTGGCTATAAAATAGCCTGTACCTTTTCCGCCAATTTTTCCTATACTCTTAGGAAAACAAATATATCTATCAAGAAGTTCGCAAAAAGATTCAACGGTAATATGGCTTTGATAGTTTGTAATTAATTCCGGAGTATCGGTTAAAAATCTACGTATAAGTTCTACAGTCAGCCATCTATTTGTTAATGCATTTGGACGTATACTTCCACTAACAGCTTTTATATACTGATTGATTGCTCTGATAATACTTTTAACGTCTATATCTTTTTTATTAACAATCTTTACAAGTTCATAAGTTCTTCCCTGATATATCCACAAACTAATATAATCAAATATTTGACAATCTGTTAAGTAACCCCTTGCTGACTCAAAAAGAACTTGACTTAAATATATCGTATCAATTTCGGGTATAGTCTCTAAAGGAAAATTAATTTCCCCTTGTTTATTATATTTGGCCCAATTTGCATCCTTGTAAATGTTTTCAAGCAATTTAGGATTAGTTTTTGAAAGAAAGTCCAGCATTTTTGCACTAACATACAGTAACATTTCGTGATCTGCATTTTGCAGCAGCCTTATAATTGCCTCCCAGTCATTCTTGAAACACTTTGCTTCAAAATTTTTCTTTCCAAGACTTTCTGAAACTCTGCTTGCTATTGTATTCAGCAATTTCATTTCTTGAGGTAAAAATGCTGTCTCATCAACCGGAAATGTTCCTTTAGGATACATCGCCTTAATATAGCCCTGTATCTCGCCATTTAAGATTATAGAAGATTCTATCTCATCACCATTATCAATAGGAGGCTTTGTATAATAATACTGATCATCTAAAACAACGACTGACGTACAAGCTTCCATATTTCTAAACCCTGTCGGTATTATCTCAGAAATTTTTTTAAAAACATCAGGAAATTCTGCTTCAACCAAAATCTCGTCTATTAAATAAAGACACTCTAATTCTTTTGCACGTTCTGCCAGGTCCTCTTTTGGTGCATCTTTATATTGATTCATTAGCACTCCCCCTATCGTTGTATATCAAATACAAGCTCTACAAAACTTTAGACCATATCTTAATTAGGCTTCATTAGGAAAATCTAATCTTCGATATAGTCTAAACAATACAAAATTTTATATGTTATCCAATTATTATATCCAACCCCGTAGTTTAACTGCTTCAGCAACACGATTAATTGCAATTATATATGCCGCATCCCTTGTATACAGCCCTTTATTTTGAGCAATTTTATGAACCGCATGGAAAGCGGATGTCATCTTATATTGAAGTTTTTCTAAAACTTCTGCTTTTGACCAAAAATAATTCATATTACTCTGGACCTGTTCAAAATAGCTGCACGTAACCCCTCCAGCATTACTTAAGAAGTCTGGTACAAGGTAAATGTTTTTTTCTTTTATTAATTTGTCACAGTCTGGTGTTGTAGGTCCGTTTGCCCCTTCACAAATTACTTTAACCTGATCACTGATTTTTGAAAATAGATCTGGTGTAACTTGATTTTCAAGTGCACAAGGAATTAAAATATCAACATCTTGAGATATCCAATGACTTCCATCCAATATCTCACATCCAAGTTCTTTAGCTTTTTCCTTGTTTATTGATCCGAAAGAGTCCTTTATACTTATCATCTTTTCGAGATCAAGTCCACCTAGTTTACGAAAGGTATATGCCTTCTTATCATGATTATCCCAACAAGAAATAGCTATAATTGTACCACCCATTTGTGTGTATAAACGAGCAGCATACTCAGCAACGTTTCCAAATCCTTGAAAGCTTGCTGTTGTCTTACTTATATCCATGCCTAACGCTTTAAGTGCTTCACTAAGAGTATAGATCGCCCCATATCCGGTAGCTTCAGTTCGGCCGAGTGATCCGCCCATTCCTACAGGTTTTCCGGTAATGGCGCCGGTACAATGATATCCATTAATCGTCTCATATTCATCAAGCATCCAAAGCATGTGTTGAGCATTTGTCATCACATCAGGTGCAGGTACATCTATGACAGAACCCATGTTTTTTGCTACTTTTCTTATGTATCCACGACATAAACGTTCCTGTTCACCCATCGACAAATTATGGGGATCACAAATAACACCGCCCTTTCCACCACCAAGTGGAATATCTACAACTGCACACTTCCAAGTCATCCACATAGATAGTGCCCTAATAGTATCAATGGTTTCTTGCGGATGGAAACGAATTCCGCCTTTGGCAGGACCACGTGCATTATTATGCATTATTCTATAACTATTAAACACTTGTGTACTACCATCATCCATTTTTACGGGAACCGTAAAATGAATTTCCTGACTAGGCTGGCGCAATAACTCCCGTATTGGTTGCTCTAAACCTATACGATCTGCCACATTATCAAATTGTCTTTGTGCTGTTATATAAGCATTGTAATTCCCTGACATTCTCCCTACTCCTATCGTAAAATATATTGCTTGTATTTTTAATAAACTATCGAAAGTTAAAATTAACAATACGCTTTCATTATAAAGGCCTATAATTAATTGTCAAATATTTCAATGGAAATTTTTCTAAATCATTTACAATTTTTCCATAATATTTTATCAATAATAAATTTATACCAAAAAAATGTTATATTTATGACGATAGAAATGGTTAAAACAAAATTCTTTCGGATAATTATTTTTATTATTTTTACTTTTTCATTCTTTCCATTGGATTCAAATTTAAATTAAGACGTTCAATAATAGTGTTGAATCTCTTTTGTTTGCCAGCTTCGGTTTTCGCACCGAAATAATATGAAGCGGCGTATACCCTACGAGCCGAAGGCGACATTTTAATGAAATTGGTATGGGCAGTCTCATGGGATTTGAGCATATCATCAAATTGTTGCAGCTGCTCATCGGTAAGCGGTTCGGATTTTGGAGGATTCCAACGCCCGTTTTGTTTTGCAATTTCAATCTTTGCTCTTCCGAAATCGGTCATCATTTCCTGTGATTCCAGTTTTTCAACAAGATTTTTGTTTTTTTTCGACCAACTGCTTGTCTTGCTGCGCTGTTTGAAGTATTTGAGATATGATTTTTCATCAACGCTCTTTATTTGACCGTCAATCCAGCCAAAGCACAACGCTTCTTCAAGCGCTTCGTTTGCTTTTAATGTTTCCAGCTTGCCCTTTTTCCCAAATATAAGCCAGACTCCCTCATCGGAAAGTGCATTTTTTGTGAGCCATTCCCTAAACTCGAAACGATTTTTAAATAATATCCGGTTCATGATTTTTGTTCTCCTAACTCTTCAATTTTAAATTTTGTACCATTAGGTCCATTGTAGAAGCTGTACCTCATTAATACGTTCATCTTTTGTCACTTAACCTAATTGTACTACACGAAATGAAAGAAGCCAACTGCAACAACAATAGGCTTCTTTCGACAAAACTTCAATCATTCTATAAAACATCTGTGCCACTTCTGCTCTTGTTGATGTGGCTTGGATTTGGAGCTTACCGATTATGGAACATAATAGAAACGGGTATATACCGTTTTAATGGTATATACCCGCTAATTATTCCACTTTAGTTTTCCCTAATATCGGATGATTCGATAATTGGGGTCCCTTCAGGAATAATATCCACTGACAAATGTGGATGGTCTGCTTCAAGCATAGAAGTAATTGTAGCTTTCGTATCTAT
>JANQMT010000076.1:0-5755 GCA_028279945.1 Clostridia bacterium | reverse complement strand
ATACCTGTGGATTTTTTATGCTTTGTTTTGAAAATAAATTTTAAAAGGTGGAAGTTGAATGAAAGGTATAATTGATTATTTAAAAAAAAATGTAAAAATAGAAGAAGGAGACAATGTATTTGAGGATATATTGACAAAAATTTATATGAATAAAGGTGTGTCGGTAAAGGCACTTTCGAGAGAAGAATTGCTTCCTGTTCCCATTATAGCTGCAATAAAAAATGAACTGATCAAAAGTGGAGTGATAACACAAGACAGGGGAATAAGAATGACAGGCAGTGGGAAATACCTGGTTGAAAAGGAATTGGGTTACGATGGAATTGACATCAATTTCTGCAAAGATGCAGTATTGAATAATGACTGCTTTAAAGTATTTAAGGATTATTACAACATTCTTGAAGATATTTTCCATAAAAGGCCGGAAGCAGATGTAACAGTAGATCAATCCAAGTGTACTCTTGAAACAAGTCTGAAACGGGCATTATTGTGCCTGAAATATAATTCATTGATTGGCAAAGAGATATTGTGTGTTGGCGACGACGACATGGTAAGTGTTTCACTGGGTTTTTTACTGAAAAACATTTATCCGTCTAAAAGTCCTGTTAACAAGCACATTCATGTTATAGATGCGGATATGCGCTTTATAGAATATATAAATGAAGTATCAGGAAAATGGAATCTCCCTGTCAAATGTCACTACCACGATTTAAGGAAGCCCATTCCGGAAGCTTTGGAAAACCGATTTGACTGCTTTTTTACCGATCCTCCCTATACTATTGAAGGATTGAGACTTTTTCTTTCAAGAGGTATAACGGCTTTAAAGAACAAAAAAGGTTTACCGGTTTTTTTATCATTTGCACATAAATCACCCGGTTTTACACTGGATATGTTTGATGAATTGTTAAAAATGGGCTTGATGGTTTGTGAAGTGGTTCCCAGGTTTAATGAATATGAAGGTGCACAAATTATAGGAAGCACAAGTCAAATGAGTGTCCTTAAGACAACCGGTAAAACTTGTGCAGCGGTCAGTACTGATTTTTCAGAGCCTTTGTATACCGGTGAATTAAAAAAAACAATCCGTATTTATACATGCGGCAAGTGTGGCAGAGAATATAAGACAAGTGCTGATTGTTATTACAAGACAATTGAGCAATTAAAAAAAAGCGGCTGTATTAAATGCAAAACTCATATTTTCAAGCTTAAGAGTAAAAAAAGGTATGAAACTTAAGTTAAACATAAAAAAGCTATGTTTAAGGCTATTTTTCATAAAAGGAAGAAATAAGTTTCCACCAGGACAAAATCCTGGTGGAAGTTTTGCTTGACATTAAGGTGTTACACGGTTTATGTCTCTTGGAAACAGGCTTGTTCTTCTTACATTGCTAAGCCCCAGCAGTTTCATGGTCAGCCGCTCAAGCCCTGTTCCCAGGCCCCCATGAGGTGGTATGCCGTATTTATGAATCATGAGATATGACTCAAAATCATCCGGATTCATTCCTCTTTCCAGCATTTTATCTACCTGTTCATTATAATCATGAATCCGTTGTCCGCCTGTTGTAATCTCCAATCCCCTGAAAAGCAAATCGAAGCTTAAGGTATATGCAGGATTTTTTTTGTCATCCATGGCATAAAAAGGCCTTTTGGATGAAGGGTAGTGCGTAATGAAAACAAACTCACTACTGGTAATTTTTATTGTGCCAATTGTCTCTTGCTGTTTGTCTCACTTACGATCTCTCTTACTTTTTTGTCGCTTAAATTGTAGAAAATAATAATCACAATACAAATGATATTACATACAGCAGGTATTGTTGTTAACATATGCAAAATACCATCAAGCGTTGCCTTTGATTGTGCTGCGTTAGGAACATAACCGACTGCTGTAAGAATAAAACCTGCCATAGCGCCTGCAAGCGCACTTGCGAATTTCTGCACGAAACTAAACGAACCGAAGGTTGCTCCCTCAGCGCGTATGCCGGTTTTCCATTCACCATAATCTACAGTGTCAGGCGCCATCGACCAAGTAGCTGCCAACGGCATCGCCAAGGCAAGCGAGTTAATGCTAATAACGATAATGATTGACAGTAAATTTGAATACGGTATAAAGTACAGTATGATATTGGTTATTAAAGCGCCAACAGCTCCGATAATATAAGTCCTTTTCTTATCAAACTTCTTTAATATTGGGAAACATAATACAAAACCGATCAGAGAGAAAAGCGATGCAGCTAATAATATTATAGGTGTTATTGCTGCATTCCCAAGATTGTATTTTGCATAATATGTTGCAGAAGCCATTCTTAAAGTGTATTGAATACTAAAGAAAATATAACTGATAGAAATAAGCATAAGGGGTTTATTTGTAAAAATCAGTTTGAAGATTTTTAAAAAGGGATATTGGACTCTGTTTGTTATATTCACCCGTTCTTTTACGCTGCGATAACATATAAAAAATGCAATAACTGCAATTACCATAAATATTATCACTGTATACTGATAACCGGTTTGTTCATCGGGAAACATAGCTACAAGCGGCTTTACAGCTACAGATACTAAGACAGCAGAAATGGTTGACATTAATAAATTAAAAACTGATATTCTTGAACGCTCTTTTGGATCTTGTGTCATAACTGCAGGCAATGAAAAGTAGGGCACTAGCACAATAGTAAAAATTACACCATGTAATATATAAATTATTGCCGCATATATTTGCTTCCCTGATTCACTCAATGCCGGCGAAGAAAATAATAGTACGGTGATTATTGCAAGCGGTATCATGCCGAATAAGATATACGGCCGGAATTTACCCCTTTTGGTCTGAGTTCTATCTGCTATAAACCCCATCAATGGATCGTTAAACCCATCAAAAATTCGTGCAACAAGAAACAGTGACCCTGCAAATGCCGCAGAAATCCCAAAAACATCTGTATAGAAATAGAGCAAGTATATAGAAATCATCAGGTAAACCATATTCTGCGCAGTATTTCCAAAAGCATACCCCACCATTTCACGTGTTCTAAGTCCATTTGCATTTTCCGATAATTGAACCTTACTATTCATTTTACCCTCTCCTTTTTTATATAATGTTAACCATGAACAGATGTTATCTGATTAGGCCCAATATAGCCTTACACCCAATTCCTGGTCTATCCGCAGAGGATGTCCTTTTGGATGGGTAGGGTGGTGGAACGGGTCTTTGTATACATTCCTCGAAATAATGTGGTCGTTTTTATCTTTTATAATCAATACAACTTGATATATAATATTATCGTTAACATCAAATACCAAATCTGATATTTTGATTAGGCTATCCTTATCGAACATAAATTCATTTTGTCCGCTAATGATTTCCTTACCGTTCTCGTCGGTGACATACCACTCCGCACGACACTTTCCGATTGAATATGGGTAATCATTGATAGCCCATATTGCGATTGGGTTTTCCTTGTACTCCATGAATATGCCAGTCGGCTGGTTGCTTTCGTCAAAAACATTCATGTATTTTTTGGGAGTACCCCACCAATCATATATTCCATAAAAGCTTTGCGGAATCACATCTGAGAATAGAAATTGCATATACCCTGAACACGGGCGGTATTTTGTTATTCTATGATATTCTATAACGTACTTTAAGTATCTATAACGATAGTAATGCAGGCTTTCGATACCCTGTGGATCTTCGAGTATCGTTTTGATTCTGTCATAAACCGCTTTGATATTTGCCAGGTTTTCATTGCTTGCAGGAGCGTCAAAACCGAATTCTGTTGTAAATTTATAACGATTACCGTAAATATCGGTATAATGTGTATCTTCACCTCTTAAAGAACCTGTATAATCGTGTTCATCACCGCTTTCAGGATCGTCTTTAAAGTGTGAACCTTTAATATAAGGCCTTTGGGGGTCCAGCTCTTTTAGCATTTCAACAAGCTGAGGACCCGGGGATTCGCTCATCATGGACGGAGGATCCTCCTCTAAGAATATCTGCCCGCGTTCCTTGGCTTTCTTCCACAAGTCGGGTTCATTCATGCATACCCAACATATAATAGACGGATGATTCCTCAATAAACGTATCATATCTCCAAAAACAATCTTTGCCCTGTTTAAGAATTCTTCTGTCATTGGATGAAACCAAGTAATATCTGAATCTTGTATGACCAGCATCCCCAGTTGGTCACATACATCATAAAATTCTGGTTTTGCTACATGAACATGCACGCGAATAGCGTTAAATCCGGCAGCTTTCATCCCGCGGACGTCTCTTTCATAACGTTCACGGCTCATTCTTGACAGGTATACTTCCGGAAAATAATTGGTCCCCCGTATATATACCTTCATGTCATTTAATAAGAACGTTGTTTGCTGGTCGTCTCTTAGGATTTGAACCTTACGTATGCCAAAACTTCTGGACATTGAAGCGATTCTTTTTGTATCTGCAAAAATTTCTATGTGTGCTGTATAAAGGTTTGCATCTCCTTTATCCCAGCAGTTCCATGTTTTTGGATTCTTTATTTCAAGTGACAACTCAAGTTGCTGGTCTCCTTTGTCCAGAGCTTTTTCATGGTTAATCACAGCTTGCTTTAACCCGGTTTCTTCATCCACAATACTGCATTTGCAGACAATCCCCAGATTATCGCTGTCTGATGACAAAGGTAACTGTATGTTTATTTTTGCACTCTCGTTACTCTTTTCAAGCATCGTGCTGATAAAAGGTTCCCCGGTGAAGCGAACATCTTTATAGAAACCGACAGAAACATCACCATAAATACCAATGGGATTTATATCTCTTTGGATAAACCCATCAGCGTGCTCATAGGTTCCTTTGATCATATTTTTTTCGCAGGTTAAAAACCGAAAAGCAGGCGCCGTATCAAAACCCTTTTGTTCAAGAGTGATCAAATTGTTATCAAGGGGGGACCAAACCTTTACAATTAAGGTATTTGAGCTTTCGTAATCAATAAATTCCGTAACATCAAACTCAAACGGAGCAAAATATCCTTCATGTGAGCCTAAATATTTTCCGTTCAGCCATATTTTACAAAAGTAATCTATGCCTTCAAATCTTAGCACACCGCTCATTTTCTTATCATCTTCCGGAACTTCAAACACTTTTTTATACCACCATGGGGCAGTATTGAAATATCTTAGGTCTCGTCCGGAATAAGGATTCTTTGCGAATAGAAGCTGTAAATATTCCAGCCGGTCTATTTTTTCCCAATCCGAAATACAATGCAGAAAAACATCGGTAGGATTCCACTCAGGATTGTATATCTGGAGCTTCTCCCCCAAGTCATGTACGTCCTGCAGTATTCTCCAATCATCATTGAGCATAAATTTTTTCATTTTAATTGTGTTCTCCTTTTTTAAATTTTACAAACATAATTGATTGTATTTATGAGTGTCACACAAGCTAGTGCCCGTTACATTTATTATAAGAACTATTTTAATTCCTCAACACCCATTTGTCAATACAAAATCTAAAAAAAATTTAAATATACCTAATAATTATTTATTATAATTTAACGAAATGCCATATTTTGTTTAAATATCATGTGAATACTTAATAGTGATATTCATTGATATTACTGCATTGCTTTTAAGCATAATAGATAATTGATTTCGAGTTTCCCCATTTTTTAAAATAGGTATAAATTTACGCGTATAATGAAACATTTATCAGTCCAATCATTAAGAAAATGTAAGTGTCTAGAACCTTGAAAAAGGCTACCCGGCATATTCACCATCCGTAGTTCAGATGCCGGCT
>JANQMT010000042.1:0-7420 GCA_028279945.1 Clostridia bacterium | reverse complement strand
AAATAAATAACAACAAATCCACACTGCATAACTATTATATAACTGAAAAAAGGAAATAAAAAATCCAATTATCCTCTTAATTAAGAAGATAATTGGATTATACGTGTATAAATATTTGTTTCTTGCGTTAATTTGGTTAGAAAATTTAGGTGGTAGGCAAGCTATAAAAGTCATGAACAGACAGGACGTCTGTTAGCAAACTTAAGCCATGGACGGCGATTGTTTGCGGTTAGGCTTTTATAGTTTGCATGCCATCAAATTTTCTCCAAATTAATACCAAAACGAATATTTATGCACCTATATTCAATTTACAACAATCCAGGGCTAAGTTTAACCCGTTACATTTTATCTCAACACCACTTTATTTGGATAACTTTGATTTCTTGCAATGCGCCACATTTTATCGATATAAGCTGTGGTATAGGTTTGCTCAATAAAATGGAATAAATATGCCCCTCTATGGGTTAAAACGTATCCACCGTCTATCTTTTTCAACAACCCCAGTAGCTTTGATAAAGCAATTTCAATTCCAAACTCTTTATTAAGCTTTTTTTCAAAGAGTTTTTCAAATGATGCTTCATGTAAAAACATATTGTATGCACTCCAAAACAGCCAATACAATTGTCTTTGCTTAGGCGTAAAATCTAATACCAACGCTGTAGGCATCTTATTGTCTTGAGTTGCTTTGATATACGCTTCTACTACAAATGTATTAATTTTAAATTGATCTTTCAGCAATGTGGTGGCACCGGCACCAAAGCCTAAGAAATTCTCTCGGGTCACTGAAGAATACTGCTTAGTTCCTTTTTTGGCAAACGTCCATACCGATGTTCTTTGGACACCCATCTCTTCTGCATTTTTAACCAAACAATCTAACATCTTTTTCTTTTTAATGCCATTAATAGGTTTATGTGCATTATTGGCATAAGAAAAATCGATGAATGGGTACGTGGATATTTGAGTAGCACCACATTCAAAGGCATGGTTAAAATCAGCCATTAACGTCTTCTTCGTTTGAGACGGAATACCGAAAATTAAATCCACATCTATGACTCTAAAATTATAAGATTTAACCATCTTTATTTTGTCTGATACATGATCCGGTGCTCTCCCCAATTTTTTTAGGCAGCCTTCATCAAAGGATTGAACACCAACACTAATCATATCTACGCCTGCTTTTTTCAACTGTTCTAATAGTTTTTCATTTATATTGTCCGGATGAAGTTCAATGGCAACACCGTCTTGAATGCTAAAATACAGCTTTATTTTATTTATAATAACTTCCAATTTTTCCACTACAAGAGCAGGCGTACCTCCTCCAAAATAGATGCTGGTTATTTCTTTTTTTTGGGTTTGTTTTTGTCCTACCAAATCAATTTCTTTAAGTAAAGCATTGACATATACATCTGCAAGCTCTTTTTCATATAATACTTTGTTATATGGACAAAAACTGCAAATCTTTTCACAAAATGGTATATGAACATAAGCACCCAGCTGAGGAACATTATAATCAGCCATAGGCTCATTAGGTTTGCCTTGAAAAATAAAAGGTTTAAAAGAACGAGATAAAATGACTCTAAATATACTGGTTAATATCATAATAAAACTCCCCCATATGTCCTATACATAGAGTTTTATCATATCAAAAAAAAAGACATTTTACCAGTTAGCTGGTATCTTATACAGGATACCAGCTATGCGGTATGTCTTTTAATTACTTTTTAATTACCTTTTAATAACTATCTTAATTTTTACAATCCTATTCTTATGGACTTTCTCAACAGTAAATTTTATATTATTGTATTCAAATATCTCTCCATTGTGAGGTAATCGATTCAACTCTCCCAGTATGAATCCCCCAATAGAATCAAACTGTTCGGAATATATATTTACGCCTAATATCTCATTAACCAAATCAATTTTTGCGCTTCCGTCTGCCATATATTCATATTCATTAATGACCTCTATTTCTCGTTTTTCTTCATCATATTCATCTTCTATTTCTCCCACTATTTCTTCAACCAAATCCTCCATGGTCACTATGCCGGATGTTCCGCCATATTCATCCAACACTATGGCAACAGGCATTCTGTTCTTCCGCATCTCATCAAATACTTCAGTCGTTTTCATAAATTCATAGGTAAAAAAAGGGTCTCTTATATATTTGGAAATATTAAAGGCCTCTTTTTCTTTATCATGAAAAATCAAATCCTTTATGTACAATATTCCGACTATATCATCTATTATTTCTTTGTATACAGGAATTCTTGAAAATTGAGTTGCTTTAAAAATGGCTATGATTTCATCATAAGTCGATTGAATTTCTATTGCTGCCATGTCGGTTCTGGGCGTCATAACTTCTTCTACTTGTGAATCACCAAATTCAAAGACATTGTCAATCATTTTTCTTTCTTCCCGCTCCAACACCCCTTCTTCATGACTTACTTGTACCATGGTTTTAAACTCGTCCTCTGTGATAAAGGGTTGGCTGCTGCTGCCTTTTCCAATAAGCAAATTCGTAAAGCTGGTAAGCAAATAAACCAGTGGCCCTAAAACTTTTGTGATCAATAAAATAAATGGTGCTACCAGCAAGGCAATTTTTTCAGAATTTTTAATGGCAAAAGATTTAGGCGTTATTTCTCCAAAAACCAATATTACAATCGTCATTACACCTGTCGCAATACCTACACCTGTGTCTCCAAAATATTCTATAGCTACAAAAGTTGCCAGTGCCGATGCACTTATATTGACGATATTATTCCCTACCAGTATTGCACCCAACAGTTGATTAGGGTTGTTTGTGAGCTCTAAAATCGTTTGAGCACCTTTCGCTCTTTTTTCCGCCATATGCCTTATTTTTATTTTATTTAAAGACATCAATGCTGTTTCACAAGAAGAAAAAAAACCTGATAAAAAAATTAAAATAATAAGTACGATCCATCTGGCTATCTCATTCAATGCTATTCACCTCTAATATAAATTGTTATTTTATTATGATAACTCTTCCATATAAAATCTATTCTTTAAACTCTTTTTTACTTTTAATGGAAACAAATAGCAATATAGTCTGCTATCAGTTCTTCTACGGTGCTCTTTTCTACACCTAAATACTCAAAAACACCTTCATCTAAAACATTATCCGGTTCTATTCCAACCTTCTGAGATGAATAGTAATCTGCTAGGTGGACAATAGCAACTAAATCTTTATTGATGATCATATCATTTAAAGGATCATGATGATATAATACAACTTCAACGATTGGAAGCGGCAATTCCCACCAATCCAACAAGTATCCGCCTATTTCTTGGTGTGTAATGCCAAGGTTCTCTTTTTCATATTCTACACAATCGTGATTGACCAATATGTCAAAGTAATCATAACCAAATACATTCACTAATACCAATTTCCCAATGTCATGCAACAATCCGGCAGATAAAGAACTTAAAGAAACCTTTTCTTTAAAAATCTTTTTATATAACTCCAGTGTTAATTGGTTGCAGGTATAGGCATGCTCCCATAGTTTGTTCAGATGGGTCATCATAGACGGATAAAGATTATTATTGAAAATCACAGTTGCAAAAACAATGTCCTTTATATTGTTAAGTCCAATATTCATAATCGCCTGATTGATGGAGCTTGTCTTCATGCCATAGTAAGCCGAATTGGAGACATGTAATACTTTTGTTGCAACTGCTTGATCTTTTGTAATCATAGCCGCTATTTTTTCAATGTCTTCTTCATTATTAATGGCTTCACATAAATCTGTATATAGACTGGGTAGTGTCGGCAATACTTCAAAATTATTAATAATCCGAATCAATTCAGGACTGGTAATGGTTTTCTTAAATTCAAATATCCGATTTACAATATCAATAAAAGCTTTGCCGTCCCAAGGCTTATAGACATGTAGCTTGGCAAGATTTTTTTGTATGGCTTTTAATGCCAGACCTTCATTATCCTGCCCGCTTGATATCACTCTAAATATCTTAGGATATTGTTTCTTGATACGCGCAATAAATTCATGAATATTAGCCATACCAATATCTGAAATAATTAAGTCCACTTTTGTTTTGCTTAAAATATTCAATGCTTCTTCACTGCTCTTTGCAATGTACACACCATATGACTTTTCTGCTAATAGATTTTTTACTGATTCTAATTCTCTTATCTCATCATCAACAAATAAAATCAATTTATTCATCTTTTGCTCCTCTTGCTTTATATATATTATTTTCTACTATACCATATTTTAGAAGTACTTAGGATTTAAAGATTAAAAAAATGGTTTTACTATTATAGCAAAACCATTTTTGGGGAAAAGTTATCTCATAACTACTTTATACATTCTGTAAAGCATGACTGCAGCTTGTGCACGGTTTGTATTTTCATCAGGAGCAAATTCGCCATTACTCATCCCTTTGATAATACCCAGTTCTGAAGATAAGGTGACTGAATCTTTTGCCCAAGATGCGATTTTATTGTTATCCGTAAAGGCACCTACTGTTATTTCTTTAGATTCATATGACTTTTTATTTAAAACCTCTGCAATTATCTTAGAGGCTTCTTGTCGAGTTATTTTATCCTCTGGGTCAAATATTGTTTCACTTTTTCCATTAATTAATCCGTTCTCACAAGCTGCTGCAACTTCTTCATAATACCAAGATTGCTTATTAACGTCTTCAAAACCAATTTTTGCATTTTCAGATGCTTTGTATTTAAACATTCGATTAATCATGGTAACGAATTCTGCTCTCGTAATATCTTTACTAGGGTCAAATACTTTTTCTTCTCTTCCCCTTATATAATTCTTTCCTGCCATAATCTCAACTTCATTTTTTGCCCATGGGTAGCCATTTAGATCATCAAATTGCTTAACAGACGGTTTTGCAAAGTATTTGCTTAAATGATTGGTGGAAAATCTGACTGTTTTGGATTTGGCATCATATATACCACCCATAGGTTCTATTGTCCCATCATCCTTTAATAAGAATACGGTTATACTATCTCCATATTTTGCATCGCCTAAATACGGTATACGAATATCTAAGGGTTCATTAAATTGACTAATTCTTTTGTTTTCTACCAATATATTGATATCAACTATAATACTCTTCTTGGGTATTAAGGCATTTAATTCTGGCAAAGATGTTAACTTTTCAACCTTTTTTACTTCTATCCCAATCTGCTTTCCATTAATACTATCTTTAAATATTTCAGTCGTTAAGTCTATAACTGCTAGTTCCGTTTTTATAGATACCTTCTTTATTCCATTTTTAAAGGCTTCTTCATGTATCTTTGGGGATAAATTAATGATGGCTTCATTGGGATTTGTATTCTTAAATTTTAATTCAATACTACCTGTTTTATTGGATAGAGCCTCATTTATGATATATTTCAGATCACTTTCCTTAAAGTAATCTTCTTTGTCATTCAAGCCATCTTTCGTATCTTTTATATAATCTGTGGTGTATATCCACTGGATTTCATCACCGTCATCGACATCAACTTCAGCCATCCCATCATTTGAATACTTGCCATTGAGTTTGAAAAGCCAACCACTTCGATTTCCTTTATCACGTTCTGCCTGTCCACCAATGCTGGAAAAATACCCACCTTTATTGGTATAATCTATTTCTTCTTCATCTAAAACTCTTTCGGTTACACTCTCTACAGTATCCCCTTCTTTTACTTCAACTTGGGTTGCAGATAAGATATAGCCATTATAGCCCTTTATAGATACTTTAGCTATATCTTCCTCTGAATCATTTGGTTCTTCGGGATCTTCACCCGGATCAATTGAGTTTACAGAAAAAGCTTGGGTCTTAACTGCTCCGTTAATATTAACAGAGCAGTTATAATTCTTCCCTTCATCCAAAGTAACACTGAACGTAATATTTCCATGGGAGTCTGTAACCCCCTGGTCAATATAGTATTTTCTATAATCATCACTGATAACGATAGATATCGATTTATTTGGAGTACCGTTAACCGTAACCTGAACTGTATCACCATCTATATCAAGGTCAATGGCTCCATCACCAAAGGAAGGACTGAACAAGAAAGCAAATATAAGTAGTGTTAATATAATTTTTTTCATCTCTACTCTCCTTCCTACTGGACTTCTATAGTAACGGGTTCAGCAAGGGACTGTTTATTCTCAAAATCATCCCATAGCATGGCTTTAATATCATACTCACCTGTTTCGGGAATCAAAAAACCACCTGCCAATTCTTCTGTTGATTCTGCCTCTATTGTTTCATTAATAAATATATAGTTTACCATTTCTTTACTTGAGCCCTCTATCTTGTATAAAGCTATAATGATGGTAGCCTCATATGGATTGGTTGAAGTATTTTCAACTTGAATGATTATTTTAGCTTCACAGCCGTTTTGCAGGATTGTATTGCCTTCTCTAGTCAAGGTAAAGTCATATTCTATATCTTGGTCTGGAGCTTCAGTAAATTCAAAGTTTTGATACATGGAATGTCCTCTATATAAATCTGAGATTGCCAAAAATGCTTGTTCGTTTGCTCCAGCATTACCGAATAAATTAGACGCTTTAAAGCTTAACAAAGCATCTAGCATACTATTATCATTCTTTATCCATCCTTCAGAAAGAGGATCTTCACCTACTGCAATCAGTCCTTGAATAACTGCAGATATAGAATATACATTATCCTCTGGCCACTGTTCACTATATCCAAAACCACCCGCGCTAGATTGTCTTGTTTTTATGTAGGCTAATGCTTTTTCTATGGCTTGATTTACGCCATTTAAGTTCCTATGTTGTCCAAGTGCTAAAAGACACATAGCTGTATCATCCACTGCTCCAAAACTACCTGTTGTCTCATCCTGGAATTCAAGTAATGCATTTAGAGCGTTTTCTTTATTATAATCTGCTTCTGCCATATCCAACGCTATTACACTAAATACGGTTTGAGTTGCATATCCGCCTTCAGTGCTTATTTCAAATACACCGCTTTCTTTTTGAGCATCTATTAATGTTTGAACATAATTAACTCCTAGATAATTCTTAGGGTTTTCTCCTGCTGCAAGTAGTCCGATAATGTTTTTTGCATAATCAGCTGCTTGTGAAGGATTATTCTCTATTTCATACTTTTGATTAATTGTTATTATATCGTTATTGATGTCATCACTTGAAAAATGATAAGCCAATGCTTCTCTAAAAGTAAATGTACTATCATTATTATAGTGATCCCTTAGTTCCTCAATTAAATCATCAACTGAATTAATATCTAGAACTGTTATATAAAATTCCCGTCTTACTAATTCAGGATAGTCTTCCCCTTCTTTAGATACCTCTACAGTATAATTTCCTGCCTCAAGCACAACCGCTACTTTACCATTTTCATCTGTTATATAGTCTGTATCATCAATTGTTATTACCGCACCAGTTCT
>JANQMT010000025.1:0-9156 GCA_028279945.1 Clostridia bacterium | reverse complement strand
TTACTATGACGCTGATGATCATTGTAATGAGTGTATTCATTTTTAAAAGCTATAGAGCATTTAAAAAATAATGAACTGTCTTATAAAGAAAAAGCTTGCTTGACCATAAAAAGAAGTGAGGCGTTAATATGACCGGAAAATTAGACAAATGGATACTGCCTATCTTGTCCATATTTTTTATTATATTATTATTTCTGCCTACAATCCCTTTACTGGCATGGAGTATATCCGATGGCTGGACATGGCCTGATCTGTTTCCCAAAAGCGTAACCTTAGAAGGCTTTCAATATGTTTTATCTCCATCCTCCGGTGCATTTAAGGCATTGATGAATACATGGATGATAGCAGGATTAACAGCATTGATCAATATATTCATTGCAGTTCCTGCGGCAGATGCTATCGGCAGATATGATTTTAAGGGGAAAAAGTGGATTGAAATATTTTTAATACTTCCTATTCTTGTGCCTCCTGTTGTTATTGTTTTAGGGCTGCATAGAGTTTTCTTACAGATACATTTAGTAGATACCTTTATAGGGGTGGTAATAGTGCATGTTATCCCAACGCTTCCTTATATGATAAGGGCGATTACATCCAGCTATAGAAATGTAAGCTTTCAAATGGAAGACCAAGCAAAAATGCTTGGAGCAAATTCATTTAAGCGGTTTTTTTATATCGTACTACCTCAAATTAGCCCCGGAATCATAGCAGGAACCGGTTTAACCTTTCTGATTTCTATGAGTCAATATATCATTACCATCATCATTGGAGGTGGAAAAGTGATAACATTAACCATGCTTTTCTATCCTTTTATTAATGGCGGCGATTTACGTATTGGTGCAGCGTACAGCATTATATTTGCAATATGTGCGTTAGGAGTCCTTATTTTATTGGATGCGACTCTTTATAAAAATATAATTGATTTCTCAAAGAAAAGGTGATGGAAATGGCATATTTTCAGTTAAATAATATTCATGTGTCTTATGACTCATTTCAGCTCAATATTCCTCAACTACATATTGAGAAGGAAGAATTTTTTGTATTATTAGGTGAGTCCGGCTGTGGTAAAACCACTTTACTTAAAACAGGTGCAGGATTGATCCAGCAAGAATCCGGGAGTATCATATTGAACCACAAGGATATCACGAAAGTAGTTGCAGAAGAAAGAAATATCAGTATGGTTTTTCAAAATGCGTTATTATTTCCTCATATGACCGTAGGTGAAAATATAGCGTTCCCTCTGAAAATGAGAGGGATTGGTAAAAAGGAACGCAAAGAAAGTGTTAAAAAAATACTCAATGCCATAGAATTGCCCGACATAGAAAATAAAGCACCATATGAACTTAGCGGCGGCCAACAACAAAGGGTTGCTTTGGCAAGAGCCATTATTTTTCAGCCTGATTTGATGATTATGGATGAACCTTTAAGCTCATTAGACCCTGATCTAAGAGAAAAAATGAGAGATTTGATATTAAAAATTCACCATGAATATCAACTGACAACATTATTTGTTACCCATGATTATCAAGAAGCTTTTTATTTAGCCCATCGAATAGGCGTCATGAGAAATGGGCAAATCATTCAAGTGGATACGCCTAAGACATTATATGAAAATCCTAAAAATGAATATGTTGCCAAACTTTTATATGGAAAAAATATCTTTAAAGGTGAAATCAAGAATGGAAAATTCTACAGCAATGATATGATATTAGAAATCGACAATTATTGCCAAAACCCAAAATCAATCCATATTGTGATTCCTCCGGAGTCTTTAAGGGTAAGTAAAAGAAAAGAAGCAGAATCATGGATGACATTGAGAGGCAAAGTAAAAGAGGTGAAATACTTACAAGGATTTCTAAGCATCACCCTTTGTCATAATGAAAAGCTGATGAATGCTTACCATGTAGAGGATGAGTTATTCAATGTAGGTGACGATGTGAGTATTTCTTATCGGCCGGAAAAAATAAGAATCATTGGAGGTAAAGAAAATGAATAAATATATTAAAATTATAAGCCTGATTCTGATGATTTTATTTGGCGTTTTTTTAGTTCATAACATAGGTCTTAATCATATTTCTCCAGAGAGGATTAAAGAATTTATTCTTTCTTTTGGCTGGATTGCGCCCATAGTTTATATATTGTTATATACCCTTCGACCTATTACTTTATTTCCGGCCTCTATATTATCCCTAGGCGGTGGTTTAGCATTTGGAGCATTATTTGGAACCCTTTACACGGTTGTAGGCGCTTCTTTAGGCGCCATTTTAGCCTTTTTGACAGCCAGAAAATTAGGGAGCGAAGCGGTTGAACAATTGTTAGGAAATCAATTGGCTAAATTAGATAATAAAATAGAAGCACAAGGTTTTTATGCAGTACTGATTATGAGATTGATTCCCATATTTCCATTCGATGCCGTCAGCTATTGGTCAGGACTGTCAAAAGTGCATTTTAAGCACTTTGTTTTAGCCACGGTTATAGGCATTATACCGGGAACTTTTGTATATAACTTCATGGGAGATTCTCTGCAAAATCCTCAATCATTTCAGTTTCTGCTGGCAGTTATATTAATGGCAATATTAATCATTATACCTTTGTTGTATAAAAAGATTAAAGGAAAAGAGGTGTGAGTTTTGTTAGATTCAAGTGGAAGAAATCTGGTACAACCTCTGATAGAAAAATTGGCAAAAATATTCATCCAACTGGGACTTTCTGCCAATATGATGACCATATATTCCTTTATAATCGGATTGGTTTCAGTGGTATTTATTTTTTTAAACCAACCCATCATTGCCGTTATCCTTTTATGGATTTCCGGATTGATGGATGCATTGGACGGCACCATTGCAAGAATAAAAAAAGAGCAGTCTTCATTAGGGACTTTGATGGATATTTGTTCAGACAGAGCTGTTGAACAAGGTGTGATTATTGCTTTAGCTGTTTTAGAGCCCGGTTCAAGGCTTGCCTTAATCATGCTGAATTCAAGCATTGTATTATGTATCACCATCTTTTTAGTGGTGGGAACATTATCTGAAATCAAATCTGAAAAATCTTTCTACTATCAATCCGGATTAACAGAAAGAACAGAAACATTTATTTTTCTATCCTTAATGATTATGTTTAGAGAGGCTTTAAATACAATTGCCGTTATATTTACGGTTTTAGTCATAGTTACTGCTTTTCAACGCTATATAGAAGCACTGAAGATTCTTAGGAAATCATAAGCCGGATGTTAATGTTGTTTTTTGATGAAGTCATCATATTAAGGAGTGGATGAGAAATGAAAAAAACAGATATAGTAGTTATTGGAGGCGGAGCAGGTGGATTAACAGCGGTGTATACGGCCCTTGGCTTCAATAAGAGGGTTACACTCATAGAAAAAGGTAAACCCGGAGGCGAGTGTACTTGGTCCGGCTGTATTCCCAGTAAAGCATTCATCAATATCTCAAAAGATATTCATAGAACCAATAAGTATGTGGATTACCAACCAGATGTAAAAGAAATACTAGAAAAAATTAGAGGCATAAGTGAATCCGTTTACCAAGGTGAAAGTGTAGAAAAGCTTCGAGAAGATGGCGTAGAATATATAAAAGGAACGGCTTCTTTTGTTAATTCAAATACAATAGAAGTGAATGGTCAGCAAATCACAGCCGATAAAATTATTATCACCACAGGATCATCACCATTTGTTCCACCTATAAAAGGCTTAAAGCATGTTGATTATCTTACAAATGAGAACATATTCTTGTCAAAAGATTTACCTAAAAAAATCTTGATTTTGGGTGGCGGTCCCATAGGTGTAGAGTTAAGTCAAGCCCTTAATAGAATAGGCATTGAAGTAGAAATCATTCAGAGGGCTGAAAGGATTTTAGTTCGAGAAGAATCTGAGTTTGCACAATTGCTTCAGAATCGACTGGAAAAAGAAGGGGTAAAAATTCATACCAATGCCAATGCAATAGAAGTATTGGAAGAAGAAGGCAAAAAGAAAATCAGATTAGAAACATTGCAAGGTGAAAAGATTATTTCCGGTGATGGGATACTGGTTGCCACCGGAAGAAAACCAAATATTGAAGCATTAAAACTGGAAAATGCAAATATTGAACATGATAAGAGAAAAATTAAAGTTAATCCATATATGCAGACCAATGTTAAAGGCATTTTTGCTATTGGAGATGTAGCCGGTCCTTATCAATTTTCTCATATGGCAAATGCTCAAGGGAACTTAGCCCTTCAAAATGCTATTTTACCTATAAAAAGAAAAATGAAATATCAACACGTTGCTTGGTGTACCTATACCGAACCCGAGCTTGGCAGAGCTGGAATGACTGAAAAGGAAGCTAAGGAGAAATATGGTGATAAAGTAAGGGTTTATGAATTAAGCTATGATGATATTGATAGAGCCAAAACTAATCCCCATGAAGTTGGTTTAATCAAGTTGATACTTTCAAAAAATGGAAGGGTTTTAGGTGCAAGCATACTAGGCAACAGAGCCGGTGAAATGATGTGTGAAATACAAGTTATCAAAACTTTAGGCATTAAAATGTCAAAAATATCTAAAGTGATCCATCCTTATCCTACTTACAGTGAAGCTTTTCAAAAAATTGGAAAACGCGTTTTAATTGATAATATTAAAAGTTTTTTCATAGGCCTTTCCCGGAATCCGTAACATCTACTAATTCCAAACGGAACACTTCATTTATCCTCTGTAGAGATATAAACCTGTTTCAATAAAAAAACAATCGCAAGATAATATTCTTGACTTCGCTTAGCTGATGGTAATGATATATATTACAAAAAAGCAAGTGACTTTTTTTTTTGACTTTGAATAAAGAATATGGTATAATTGCCCGTATTGGCAACCTGGAAAAAAATATCAGAGTGCCAATTTGTTATTTTGACATATAAGAGAGGTGAAATTCGTTTGATAGAAATAAAGAATGTAAGTAAGTATTACAAAAGCATGGAACGGCCAGCTGTTTCAAACTTAAATCTACATATTAAAGAAGGAGAAATATGTGTTTTTGTAGGCCCCTCAGGATGTGGTAAAACTACGACTATGAAAATGATTAATCGAATCATTGAACCTAGTGAAGGGGAAATATATATTAATCAAAAAAATGCTATTGAACAAAATCCAGATGAGCTTCGCCTTAATATTGGATATGTTATCCAAAAAATCGGTCTATTCCCGCATTATACAGTGTACGAAAATATTGCGACAACGCCTCGATTAAAAAAGTGGAAAGAAGAAAAAATTAAAAACCGTGTAATTGAATTGCTGAATATTGTAGAGCTTGATCCAAAAGAAAATATGTATAAATATCCCGGACAACTATCGGGTGGACAAAAACAAAGAGTTGGAGTTGCTAGAGCTATGGCAGTTGATCCACCGGTTATGTTAATGGATGAGCCTTTTGGTGCTGTTGATCCTATTACAAGGAATCAACTTCAAAATGAATTTTTAAAACTGCAAAGAAAAATGAAAAAAACTATATGTTTCGTAACTCACGACATTGATGAAGCTATCAAAATGGGAGACAAAATTGCAATTATGTGTGATGGACAATTGGTTCAATTTGATACTCCTGAAAATATATTGTTTTCACCTGCCAACGAGTTCGTGGAAGAATTTGTAGGAGCGGATCGAGCATTAAAGGTCCTTAATTTGCTTCACGTAGATAAAATTGTACAAGATGATGTACCGACGATTGTGCTGGATACAGATTCAGAAATTATCAAAAAGTACCACAAAGACAAAGAAAAATACGCCGTCGTATTGGATAACAAGAAAAAATTACAAGGCTATATCAATATAAAGCGCATTGTTGAGCAAAATCACTTGGAAAAATGGGAAAAGTATGTACGCAAATATGCGGCAGTCATAGACGTAAATACAACTTTTAAAGAAGCTATGATTGAAATGCTTCAAAATGATGTGAAAACTTTGCCTGTCTTAGATGAAAATAAAGAGTATTGCGGGACTGTCAATTTTGATATGATAAAATCTCACGTTGGTGAGGAATACGAAACCAATATAGATGGGGAGTGATTCAATGTCAACATACAAATACTTCATTAAAAATATAGATAAAATTATGGACTTAACCCTTAATCATATTGAACTTATTTCAGTATCTATGGTCTTAGCACTTATTATATGGATTACTACAGGACTTCTCATTAGAAATCATGAGAAAATTGCAAATGGTGTTTTAGGTGTTGCCAGCATTATTATGTCTGTACCAAGCATATCAATCTATGGAATTTTAGTAGCCGTGCCCGGTTTTGGGTTATCACGACAAAGTGCTGTGGTGGGATTAATATTATATGCAATGCTGCCTATTGTACGGAATGTGTATGTTGCTTTAAATGAAGTAGATGCAAGTATCCTGGAAGCTGCAAGAGGGATGGGGATGAGCTCAAGTAGAATTCTTTGGAAGATTCAATTGCCATTAGCTTTTCCAGTCATATTTGCCGGTGTTCGTGTCGCTTTAATTATGATGGTAGGGATTGCTACAATGGCAGTATACATAGGTGAACGCAATATCGGGAGATTAATACAACAAGGTATTACACGAACACATATGGATATGGTTTTAACAGGAGGACTTTTGGTAGCGTTATTATCCATTATAGTGGACATAGTTATGGCTCTTATCCAAAAAAAGATTATATCTCCAGGGTCACATTTAAACGATTAGGAGGGGCATATGAATATTTCTACTATTATAGATATCCTTATAAATGATGTGCCGCCATTGATCTTGCAACATCTAATGTTGGTTATAGTATCACTTACTATTGCCTTAATTATTGCTATTCCAACAGGTATAGCGTTGACAAGATCGGGAATGCGACAACATAGCGATAAAATCATTGCCATTTTTAATACTGCACAAGGTGTTCCAAGTTTGGCTGTTATTGCAATCTTTTTAAAGTTTTTAGGAATTGGTGTTATGCCCAGTATCGTAGCATTAAGTCTTTATGGGTTGCTTCCCATTGCCCAAAATACCATTGCAGGAATTAACAGCATTGATTATGATATTTTAGAATCAGCTCGAGGCGTAGGTATGCCAAAATCGAAAGTCTTACTAAAAGTTGAGTTGCCATTGGCACTACCAATTATTATTGCCGGTGTTCAAACCTCGGCTGTGCTCATTGTTGGAACAGCAACTATTGCTCAATTAATCGGTGCAGGAGGGTTAGGGCGTTTGATTTTTACAGGAATATCTCAGTTTAGACCGGAATTAACCTTAATAGGTGCTAGTTTAGCAGCTTTTATGGCGATTATATTTGATCGCTCACTGGGTATTTTAAATAAAAAGTTAACACAAAATTATAAGTAACAGTTAATAGCGAACATGGTTAAACCAATGAAGATGTTATTTATGTTGCCAGGAGGGAAATTATGAAAAAAGTATTAATAGTATTGTTGATTATGATGTTGGTTGTGTCTTTGGCAGGGTGCGGAGGAGGATCTGATGAAAAGCCTGTAATTAAGATTGCTTCTAAGCCTTGGACAGAACAACTCATATTGGGTTCTATGACCATTCAGTACCTGGAGGCAAAAGGGTATGAAGTTGAAGATAGAACAGGTTTAGGTGAAACAGCCGTTTTACGTCCAGCGATACATTCAGATGAAATTGATATGTATTGGGAATATACAGGAACAGCGCTAATGGTTAATATGAAGGAAGAGGTTGTAACAGATTCTGTTGAGTGTTATGATATGGTAAAAGCATGGGATGAAGAAACCAATAATATTCAATGGTTGGACTATGCTTTAGCGAATAATACATATACGCTTATGATGCGAAATGAAGATACTCAAGAAAAAGGCATACAGACTATAACTGATTTAGCTGAATACATTAAAGCTGGAAATGAAGTGCGTTTGGGTTCAAATATAGATTTTATTGAACGACCAGATGGACTTGATGGGTTGGAAGCAAAATATAATATCAAATTTAATAGGGACCTCATTAGCTCTATGGAAGTAGGACTGACATATGAAGCTTTGAAAAATGACCAGCTTGATGTAGCGATGGGATTTGGAACAGATGGTCGAATAGCAGCAATGAATTTCACTACATTAGAAGATGATGAAGCGTTCTTCCCTGTTTATAACCCTGCGCCTATTGTAAGAAAAGAAATATTAGAAGCCTATCCTGATCTTGAGGCGGATTTAAATCAGCTGCCTGCGTTATTAGGTGAAAAAGTTCTTCAAGAGCTGAATAAAAAAGTAGATGTTGATGGATTAGAGCCGGAGGAAGTGGCGGAAGCATTTTTAAAAGAACATAATTTAATAGATTGATTGAATTTAAGAAAGGTTGTTGCCATAGATGATATCTGTTGCAACAACCTTTTTAGATTATTAAAAGCATGTTTACATACACTACTATATAATATAATTTTCAATCTATTGATGTTGAAATATTACAAAATCAACGACACGTGTATAGGACTCCTTTTTTCCAACAAAAACAATAGTGTCCTCTACATTAAAAACCCAATTAGGCCCTGGAGATAAATAAGTATTACCATCCCGCTTAATACTCACGATAGTAGCACCGGTATTATCCCAAAATTTTGATTGACATATGGTTTCTCCAATAATGATGCTGTTTTGAGGAATGTTGATTTCAAAAGGGCAAATGATACCAAGATCTCTTCGAGTATTGAGTTGATCCAATAAGTTATTAACTTTTTCAGATAGAGCCTTTTGAAGGTCATGTTGTGCTTTAATGATATCTAGGATTTCATTTTTTGATTTTAAAAAAGAAGCTTTATCCTGATATTGAGTAATGAATTGAAGCGCTTTTTTTGAACTTAAAATTTTAATACCACTCTTTGGCGCTGAATCAACAACACCGCTGTCCCTCAATAAAATGACTGCTCTTCTAATGGTTTCAGAGGATACACCATACTTACTGGCAAGAGTTGAGCGACCACTAATCTTTTCACCTTCACATAATTCACCGTTAATAATCATAGTGGCAATATCAATAGCAATTTCAGTATATCGAGACGAATGCTTTTGCATGCTTGTTTTTCTCCTGATATTTTTTATTTTATTTTACCACACCAAAAATAAAAAATATATTATGTAGATAAAAAACTTATTTTGTTATATGAATTCGTAGAATTGATGCTTATAAAGAA
>JANQMT010000022.1:0-63270 GCA_028279945.1 Clostridia bacterium | reverse complement strand
AAAAGCATTACTATAACAGCTACGTTAATAGGGCCGCCTCCTATTGCTAAAAATGATGAAATACAGCCTAATAAAAAGCCTAAAGAAAAAATAAGCGGTTTATTTTTTAAAATAAGTTTAGGCATTTTATCTTCATATTTAACACTAAAAATAATAAAAATGAGTAAAAAAATGAGTATTATTTGTTGAAATAAAGATAATATTTTTGCTCCTGTCAATATCATCATATGGAAAAATAATTCTTTTCCTGAGATGCCTCCAATTACCGCCCCAATAGATATTAGTGCGCTTATATTATAATCCATTTTAAAGCCATTTTTTACCTTTAAAAAAATAGAGACCAATGCCATTGCAAAAACGGTTACAGTCGAATATAAAGATATCATTTCTATCCCCAAATCTGATAGCAACTCTAATATTGGCCTGATAATAACTCCTCCGCCTAATCCTGCCATAGACCCTAAAATTGTTGCAAATAATGCTATTGCAAAGTAGGCCATATACATCGTGGTTTCCCCCTTCTTATATTAAAGTTAAATATTAGCTGGAGGTGTACTTTAAATATTCTGTTTACTCTTAAATTATAACGGTGGATATAACCAACTAACATTCATAAACAACATATTAATAACAATAAGCACTATAGCCAATACAGGCACCATCACAAAACCAGTGGTTGACATTTCTTTAAGCCCTAGTTTTTGTGAACCATATGTGATAGCTGCTGCTGTACCTCCCCATGGAAATATTAGTCCTATTGATGATAAAGCGATAATTTTAGCACCTACCAGTGGGTGGATTGTAGTCTGAGCCAATAGCGGTATTAATAGTGTAGACATAGTAGCTGCTGTAGCCATTCCAGCTAAGAAATTTGTCATGAGAGGTGTCACAATAGCTGAAATAAGAAGCAATGAAAAGCCATTTAAACCTTGCAGATTACTCGCAACATACTGTATAACACCCAGGCTTGATAATACACCCGAAAATCCAACAGCTACAGTTACTAAGAAGATGATATCCCAGTTAATCGTTTTAATTTCATTAGCATCTATAAGAGCAGATTTTTTGCCATTTGGTAAAATATAAAGCATGAAGAGTGAAATAAAAGCTATGGTATAGAAACTTAGACCCGGTAACTTAATAAATGTACTAACAATCCAAACTAGTACTGTTATACTAATATGTGCAGTCAACATTTTCTCTGCAAATGTGATTTTTCCTAGTTTTTCTTTTTGCTCTAAAAAGTACTCTCTCCCACCGGGGATTTCTTTCAAATCAGTCCTGAACATTAATTTTATAGTAAAGTACGCAGCTACTAAAAAGACACATCCCATTACGATACCAGGTAAAAGCCACTGTATATAAGAAATAGCTTGACCTGTTTGTTCTTCATAGATTGATAATACAAGAGCATTAGCAGGAGCAGCCTGAATAGTTACCATAGCCCCGGCAACCATACCATATGCACCGGCTAAGATTACTTTAGCATTAAATTTTACTTTATTATATTTGATTCCGGCCTTGTCACATTCATTAGATATATAATTTAAAACAGTTGCAGCAACGGACATAGATACAATGTGACCTGGCACTGAGAATATTGAAAACATAACAAATTCTGCAACCATAAACATTACAATAAAACGTTCCGTAGACCCTTTAATCCACTTAATAGATAGGAGATTAAGTGATAATCTCTCGCCTAAACCATATTTTTGTATTGCTTTTCCTAATAAGAATACAAATATTAAAAATATCATTATTCTTTGTCCCATTAACATAGCAACAATTTCTTTTGCCGACATGACATTTAATATAGGAAACAGTGCAAAAGATGCAATCCCTGTTGCGATCCAAGGAATAGGTTTGAAAACCCACCATACTACCATTAGTGAATAGATACTTAAACTCATATGTGCTTTTGGGTCTAATCCTTCTAGGTTAAGAGAATATACTGCGAAGAAAGCTAACGGTCCTAATAATAAACCAATAATTTGCTTCATTTTATCTGACATTATCTTACCTCCTTATTTATTGTAGTTAACGAATATTGGTGATGACCAAGCCATATGACCATCTTCTTGAGTTACTTTAACCCAATATGGATTAAGCCCTTTCTTAATGTTTTTGTCGGTGTAACTAAACTTTACTAAAGATTCATTATACTTATCTTCATAAGTTTTTGCTTTTTCATTTCCTAAAGAAATACTCGCATATAGATTAACGCCGCCTGCGTCGTACACAGTAGGCTCTTTCTTTATATCTTTGATAGCTATAGAATATTTTATTTGGTCTGATGAAAATGTTAAGATAGCATCATCTGGAGCATCAATCTCTAATTCTAATCCATCCATGTCTCCCGATGTAGTAGATGCCCATTCTATCCATTTACTTGTAAATTCTTTAATTCCTTGCTCATTTCTGTCAAATGCTACTTCTTCTGCGTTTACAAAACATCCTTTATCAATACTAATGATACCATTCCAAGGCGCTGATTTTCTTCTACCTCTAGTCTTCACACCACCCCATGAAATAGATATAAGTTTTGTAAGGCTGGTGTTTTCTTTTTCTTTAGTATATTTTTTTATAGTCTCGTTACCTCTTCTTAATTCTACTGACTTAATAGGTTCGGTACCTACTACATCTACATGGATAGTAGGCGCTTTTTCAAGGGATATTTCTTCACCCATCATATGATCATTTATTTTTACGTCTAATCCAATCCTAGCAAAAGTTGTAGCATAACATCTTCTGCTTTTGATTGCTTCCCAAATACCTTCTCTTGTAAATTCTTTTGCAAATACCGCTGTAAAACCATTAGAAACATCGAAAGCGGCTGCAACTTGTTTAACATCTTGAAGTGGATAAGATAAACCTGGTCTACAGGTATGATCATCACTCGTAGCTACAAAACCCACTTTAATTCCTCTTTCCATAGCTTCTCTTGCAAACCATTCAAAGGTACCATGGTGAGAATGTATTTCGATTACACTTATGAACTCAGGATCAAAATAGTCTAAGCTTCCGGCCCTTCCACCAATATGAGGAATTGCCATTACATCTTTTCTTCCTCTAAACTCTTCCCAAAGTTCAGAAATAGGATATCTACAATTGTCATTGGATTGTCCATATAGCGCACTGGTCCAAGTAGAATGTGGATAAAAATCAGCCTCATCTCCGAGGTAGTAAATGTTATGATCTCCACCCCCCGGCGTGTTACCGGACCATTCATACCCAAGGAGTGTGACAAACTCTCCTGGATTATTGTAAGCCTTAGTAGCCTCTTTTACTTTTTCCCATTTTGCTGTAGTAATTTCAAGGTCATTGCCTTGCCATCCACTGAAGTCAAGGGCAGCCGGACCTTTTCCAAAGCTAAAGTATTCGTCTAAAGAACCAGTACCTACTGTAAATGAGGTTTGCCCGTGAGCATCTCCCCAAAGCAATTTATATTCGTTTTTTTCACCACATTTTAACCCATTACTTAAAGCTGCCAATTTTTTAGTCTTACATACTGCGGATAAAAAATAGGTTCCTTCTTTCATGATTTTTATTCCATCAACTTTAACAAAACCACCACTTTTATTAGTTAGTTTCACGTTTTGAGGCGCTTCGTATTCCGAATTTTCCAAATTCTCTATATACAGTTCAACCTCGTCTTCAAACTCTTCACAAGGATTACCCCACATATCTAAAACACGTACTGTCGCACTAAAACGCTCACCTACAGTAGCTTGAGATGGCACAACTACTTGCATGTGGTCATAAGAGCCTGGTTTAACATTTACAAAAATTGGGTCTACCTCTTCAAACCTATTTGTATTAAGTGGATCAACCAATACTTTAATTTCGTGTTCAGTTTCTCTAAAAGATTGCACACGAGTACCCGGGCTGCCTTTCGAAGTATCACCAAAAGTTACTGTAATTTTGTCACCTTCTTTTAAGGATCCATCACGTACTTTTATAACAAAAGCATTGTGAAACGGTCTTTGATATACACCTGGTTTAGCTTGTAATATCGCATCTCCATCAGTTGAAACTGTTGTATACCCAAATCCTTTAGGGTCATCTTTTGCCCCTTCCCAGTCACTTACAGATCTACGAGCTATCATAATATTTCCCGAATCATCAAGCCCATATTTACCTACTGTGTACTCCAAGATCATAGTAATTACAGATCCGGCTACTACTTCATTAGTGGTTAGTAATTTAGCCGAACCTAAATATTCTTTTGTCTTAATCACATGTTTATCTCCTCTCCTTTTAGTAATAATATAATTTAGGTAATAATATAATAATTTGAAACTAATTCGCTGAATAGTGTCTTTAATTTGTCTTTAATTGTTTTTTTGATATACTGTAATTGTGATTTAGTAAGGAGGAAAGTTATGTATATAAAATTAGGTATTATTGGTCACAAACTTAGAATTGATCATATCATCAAAATTCTTGATAACAGTTTTAAAAATATTAAATATACATGCTATTATCTTGATGATTTATCACATAAAAATATAATTCTAGAAAACATTAAAGAAATGGAAGATGAAAATGACTGTCTTTTATTTACTGGTTCAGTACTATATCAGATAATATCAAAAGAAATCATTCCTCAAAAATCATGGTACCACCTTCAGCGTGACAATTCTAACCTAACCAAAAACATCTTAAAAGCAACCTTAGGAAAAGGAATTAGTATCAACAAAATCAGTTTGGATACATATAGTTTTAAAGACTTAAAAAAGCTTTATAATGAAGTTGAAATAAACGAAGAAATAAATAAAAACTTAATCGCAAAATATAATATTCTAAGTAAGGATTTTCAATTAGATTTAATAAAATTTCATACAGAAAACTATCAAAATGGTAATGCAGATATATGCCTTACCGGATTATCAGATGTATACACCCATTTAAAAAAGAATAATATACCTTGTATTAATATGCATCCAACTTATGATTCAATCTTTAATAGTTTAACCCAGTTGAACCTAAACCAAATTGCAACTCAAAGTATTACTTCTAAGCTGGTAGTTTTAGCAATTGAAATAGATGAAATAAGTGAATACTCTGTTTTATATAACAATGAATATAATATTTTCCTTGAAAAAACGGAAATCTCAAAGCAGATTTATAGTTTTGCCCAAAAAATACAAGGGGTTGTAATGGAAACCGGTGTAAAAAATTATTTTATTTTTTGCACAGATAGCTTATTAGAAAGAGAGACTAATAAACTCAGAAACTTTACCCTGCTTAATAATATTTCAAATAATATATCTAGTACCATACGTGTAGGCGTTGGATACGGACTTACGGTGAGAAGGTCAAAGCAAAATTCAATATTAGCACTTAATAAATCTAAATCAAAAGATGGGAATGTAGCATATGTATTTTATGATCACGATGTATTCGTAGGGCCTTTATACCCAATCGTCAATAAAAATCAAGAATATATAGATGACCATTTTTATAAAATATCTCAAAAATCTTTAGTTGGAATCAAAAAAATATCTCAATTGGCTAATATGATAAATGAAAAAGGAAAAAATCGTTTTACCTCAAGCGAGCTATCAGAGTATTTAAATATTAGCACTAGAAGCACAAATAGAATAATCAGTAAATTAGAACAAGCAGGATATGCCAATGTTTGTGGAAAAAAAATAGTTTCTTCTGCCGGACGGCCTAGTAGAATTATAGAAATTAGTTTAAGTGAATAGACGGTAAAGGCTTTCATTAACTGCAGGTCCAAAAGTTAAAATATTTACATAATTGGTTTACTTCTTTATTGGCAACAAAAAAACGACTAAACATTTCTGCTTAATCGTATAAATACAGTGAGTCACCCTTAGATATTAATATTGATTTATCAAAACTACTTTGCTGCTATACTGTCATTTTTGAATATCTTTTTAGATAATATTGGATAGAATAGTGTCAAAACCGCTAGCAGCAAAATGATTGCAGCTAGAGGACTTGTTATGAATGACGTATAATCGCCGGATGTTATTAATAACTGTCTCCTAAAATTTTCTTCCATCATCTTACCTAATACAAGCCCTAATACTAGTGAAGGTGCAGAAAATTCGTACTTTTTTAGATAATATCCAAAGATTCCAAAAATAAGCATTATAAATATTTGATAAGCATCATTAGCTATTGAATATGATCCAATAATTGAAAAAACAATAATAATTGGAGCTATTATGCTATAAGGCAGCTTTAAAACTGCAGCAAAAGCTTTAACTGCCAGACGACCACCAGCAAATACCAATATACTCGCTATTAACATTGAAAAGAAAATAGCATACAGCATCAATGGTTGTTCCGACATTAACTGGGGTCCCGGCTGTAATCCTTGTAAAACTAAAGCAGCTAATATTACTGCAGTGGTAGGACTTCCCGGTATACCCAATACAAGAGTTGGTATCATCGCACCACCTGCTGCAGCATTATTGGCTGCTTCCGGAGCGATTATACCTTCTTCTGCTCCTTCACCAAATTTTCCTTTATCTTTAGCTGATCTTAATGCTTCACCATAACTAATAATAGAAGCAATTGATCCACCCGTCCCAGGCAAAATGCCAATAATAGTCCCAATTAATGAAGATTTAAACAAGACTTTTTTGTGTGCAAACAATTCTTTTACTTTTAAATGCATTAGTGATATCTTACCGCTGTCTTCAATTTCTTTATTTTCATGTCTTTCTATAATCTGTTTTAATACTTCTGCTAATGCAAAAGCACCAATCATTACCGCAATGAATTCTACACCACTTAACAAATTTATATTGCCGAATGTAAACCGGGTAACACCGGTCATTGGATCCAAACCCATCATAGAAATCAGAATACCTATACAACCTGTTATTAATGCCTTAACAACATTCTTAGAACCAACTCCCGCAATACATACTATGCCAAGCACAGTTAATGCAAAATACTCGGCACTTTGTATCTCCAAAGCAATCCTTGATAACGGCGGTGCCAATACCAGCATAACTAATATAGAAAAAATGCCGCCTATTGCTGAAGAACTTACCGCAAGTCCAAGCGCTTTTCCTGCTTTGCCCTGGCGTGCCATTGGATAACCATCAAAAGTAGTAGCTACTGCTTCCGGTGTACCTGGTGTATTAAATAATATTGCTGTTATTGAACCGCCATATGCTGATCCGGCATAAAGCGCCACCAGCAATATAATTGAAGGTATGATACCCATATAATATGTGAATGAAAGCATTAAAACGATACCCATTGAAGAACTGATTCCAGGAAGTGCTCCAAAAAATACGCCAACAATCATACCAATTATTATTAACATAAAATTTGAAGGAATCAATATGGTTTTTAATGCCTCAAGTAACAATGATACATCCATAACAAGTTCTCCTCCTTAATATATTAAATAACTTAATATCTTTAATATCCCTACTCCTCTAGGTAGAGGAACACTTAGAATTTTGCCAAAAAGAATTACAAAGAATGAAGTTCCTATAAAAGACATTAGTAGTGTTTTAGGAATTTTTCTTTGACCCAAAATATAATATGTTGCACACAACAATAATAAAATTGAAAGAATAAATCCCAGATACCCTACAAATTGGATGAATAAAGCGATCAATACTAATATTCCAAGGAAAACTTTATTAAACTCCACAGGTGTTTTTGCTATATGCTTTTCTTTACTATATTTTCGAATAGTCTTAAACAAAGATATTGCTAACAAAATAAATGAAAAGATAATAATCAGTCTGGGAAACCCAACTGGTCCGATTGGATCAGTAATGCGTGCAAGGTTTACATCAAAGGATTCTTTATAAAAAACGCCCATGCCGAACATAATCAATATATGAAATATTATTTCTCCCAAATGAAAAAGCACCTCCAAAAAAAGCGGCATACAGCCGCCACATATTTTATTATTAAGAAATTATTTTAGCCCTACTTTTTTAGCAACTTTATCAAATATTTCATATTGTTCTTCTAAGTCTGTTTTGAATGCATCCGCTTCCAAATACCCTTCACGAATATTAACTAAATTCTGTTCAGCAAACTTTTGATATTCCTCTGAATCATACACCGTTTTCATAATTTGTTTGAAATAATCTTTTACCTCTTCCGGTGCTCCTTTTTTAATAACAAAACCTCTCCAAGAACCTATAGTTACATCATAACCTTCTTCTACTGTTGTAGGAACATTAGCAAGTTCTTCAATTTGGCTTATTCTTTCATCATTTAAGATAACCACCGGCTTGATTTTACCATCTTTAATATAGTTCACAGCTGAAATAATCTTGTCAAGATAAATATCTACTTCTCCACCTAAAACTGCAGCTTTTACTTCTGAACCGGACTTGTATGGAATGAACTTGATCTTCATACCTGTAGCATCTGATAATGCAGTAAGTGTCATGTCATCTAATCCGCCTGGGCTGATTCCTGCAAAAGTAATCTCATTCTTTTGCCCAAACTCTACAAGATCTTTAAAGCTTTTAAATTTACTGTTTTCCGGAACTCCTAAAATATAGATATCGGATTGAATACGAGCTAAAGGTTCAAAATCTCTGAGCAATTTTACTTCCTCACTTTTGTTAAGTACATCTGCTATAACATGAGAAGGTGTTATTTCAAGGATTGTATAACCATCATTAGCTTGCTGGAAAGCATATAACATTCCCACTAAGCCGCCGCTTCCCTTTTTATTAACAGGCTGAACCGGCTGCGGCATTTGTTTTCCCATTAATTCTGAAAATTTTCTGGCAAATATATCACTTGCGCCGCCCTCACCAAATGGAATAACCATTTCTACCGGACGCTCAGGATAATTAATTTCTGCTTCCTGTTTGGCATCATCAGCTCCATTTTCTGCAGTTGTATCAGCACCATTACTACCGCAGCCAATTAATGATAATGCAATTAGCAAAATAATTAACAGTGAAATAATACGCTTCTTTTTCATAAAATTCTCCTCCTTAAGATTTGTAATATACTGTACCTTTCATTATTAATCTGGCTGTACGATAACCCCATACCCATAATATATCCGTACTTCCTTGGGCATTTTTTTGAATTTTAACACCTCCTTTAATGAGTCCGCCAGGATGCCCAATACGCAAATTATTATAGTTAAAAGTGTCAGGCATAAGATTGTTAACAACTGTCTCCGGTATAACTGCCGCTGCAGCAGTACACAATGCCCCTGTCAGTGCATATGTCTTATGAGTTTTCTGCATCGACATCATTCTTCCAATCAATTCAATGTCCTGCTTATTAATTCTTTCTCCATTTACAGTGCAGTACTCTTTAGGTTTTGAAACAATTGTCATTTTAGGAACAGCCGGTGATGTAACTGCTGCATCTTTCCAGTTTTCTACAAAACTAAGTTTTTCAGCTGCTACTCCCCGAATGGTTTCTAACAAAGACAAGCTTTTCGTGGAGCTGTCCAGCTCCTCAGGCAGTTCAGTCCCTTTGAGTCCTACATCCTCTGCTCGTACAAAAACCAATGGATTTGATACATCAATAATAGAAACTTCTATTTTCCCAAATTGTGGTATATCTAAGATGTCGCTGCTGTTACCGGTTGGAAGTGTTTTTCCTGTGACTGCACCACCTGGATTTTTAAAAGACAGTTTTATAGGTGCAGATCCGCCTGGTACTCCAGCAATTGAAAAATCTCCATCATAAGTCACTTGTTTTTTAGGTGTCTGAATATATGAATAAATAACTTTACTTGTGTTGGTATTATAAATTCTAACCACTGTTTCCGGATCATCTGATTCAACCAGTCCCATTTCTATGGCATAAGGTCCCACAGCAGAAGAAATATTGCCGCAGTTTCCTTTATAGTCAACCACTGGTTTATCAATAGATACTTGAGCAAATGTATAATTTATGTCCGCATCCTGTCTTTCAGATTTGGAAATAATAGCTACCTTACTGGTTGTAGAAGTAGCACCCCCTAAACCGTCAATCTGTCTGATATCAGGACTTCCCATTACTTGTAGTAAAAAGTCGTCTCTTTCCTCTCCTTTTGGAGGAATAGAGTCTTCAATAAAAAATACCCCTTTACTTGTACCTCCCCGAAAAATAACACAGGGCACCTCTTTTAGCATAAAACATCGCCTCCCACAAAATTATTAATATAAAATTCTTTGAGCTCCACTGTATACTAAGAATCTGGCTGCATCTTTTCATTTGACATCCCCCCATACATAGTGCCTGCTGTTCTTTTATTTATGAAAAAGCATCTGTATTTCTATATCTAAATCATCACACGAATATGGCTTTGCTAGGAATCCATCTATAAATCGATTTTTCATCAATTGTCCTGCATCTTTTTCTATAAAACCTGTAGCCAGAATTACCTTTACATCTTTACGGATATTTTTTAAAATACCGGCCAGTTCCAATCCGGATATCTTTGGCATCGTATAATCCGTTATAACAACATCGTATTCATCCGGGAATACTTTAAACTTTGCAATGGCACTAAGGGGATCTGTCTCGCCGCTAACGGAGTAACCCATTTGTGTTAATCCTCTTTTAAAAACCTTAATGATGTCTGCTTCATCATCCACAAATAATATGTTAATATTCTCCTTACGTTCTATCTGGTCATATTCCAAGTATTCCTCTTGTATATCCTGAGCAAACCAGGGAAGGTATACACAGACAGTGGTTCCTTGCCCTCTTTTACTTTCTACAGTTATTTCTCCTTTGTGCTCTAAAACACTGCTCTGTACTACCCATAATCCTAGACCTGTTCCTTCACCAACTTCTTTGGTTGTGAAAAAAGGATCAAATATTCTTCTACTGGTCTCTTCATCCATACCATGACCGGTATCCGTTATCTTAAGTAATACATACATTTCACTTTCAAACCCATTATCTGATAATTGAGGCATCTCTTTTCTATTCACTTTATCAAGTTCTATCGTCAATACCCCTGATGTATCTTTCATGGCTTGATACGCATTTGTACAAAGGTTCAATATAATTTCATTTATCATGATTGCGTTAGCGTTTATATACCCGCAATCCGGATTTATTTTTTCTACAAATTGAATGGAGCTTGGCAATATTTTTTTTACCATCTTAAGAGACTCTTTAACAAATACGCTTATATTTAATGGCTTAAATGCTTGCATTTCCGGATCGTGCCGCCCATAAATCAATATCTGTTTAACAAGGTCGGCAGCCTTTCGTGCAATTTTATAAATTTCATTGATATCTTCATCTAAGCCACTGCCTTTTTGCACTTTTTTTAATAACATCTCACAATATCCTAAAATAGGCGTTAATAGGTTATTAAACTCATGAGCAATCCCTCCGGCCAGCGTGGCTACGGTTTGAAGTTTCTGAAAAAGTCGCAGCTTTTGTTCGCTTTTTTGTAGTTCCACATAGGTGTTATTCAATTCTTTTAGATATTTTGTTTCAATTTTAAGTGCTTGTGTATTTTTAGTAAGGCCCATAATAATAAATATTGCCCAACTTAAAATAAGAAGTATTATAAGACTTAACAGCAATATGTTATTCAAATTATTTTTTACAGGTTGTTCTACTTCGTTATAATCCATCTGAACGCTAATAACCCAGAAATCATCTTCTACCTTTATTGGGGTAAAGGCATTGATTTTTTGAACTTTAGTAAGTTTTTCTTCAGTCCACCAATAGGAATAATATATTTTTGTCCCCGTTTCTCCGGCCATTTGCCTTTTAATAAGTTCTTCAAGATCTTTATAGTAAAGGTCCGGATATTTTTCCATTCTGCCTTTTATGACATCCAAACCTACTTGTTTTTTGTCTTTATACATAATAATACGATTTCTATCTTTTACCATGATATAGCCTCTTTTACCTACCTTTATGGGGGCAATAATATTGTCGTATATTTTATTTAGATTGATGGTACAGACTATAAAATTTTTGGCTTCTCTATTCGTGAATATTGGCTTCACTATACTTAAGAGATAATATTGACCGTTTCCCATAAAAGACGGTCCTAGGAATGCCTTCTTATTTTCAATAGCAGTATTCAAAAACAAATCCATATTGGCTGATACATTTTTGAGTATCGCTTCTTTATTATTATTTCCTTTTGCATATATAATTTCACCCGTTGTATCTATCACATAAACAGAATCCATATAATCGTTTTGTGTTAAAAAGAATCTATTAACCGCATCATAAAATTTAATATGGATGTCATCCGCTAAATCATTTTGATGGTAAGATACTTCATCAAAAAATAAATCTGTGACCCTCACCTTTTCTTCTATCAGAGATTCTATATCTCTGGATATTGTTTGAGATATTGTTGAAAGATGTTCTTTTTGTTGTTGAACCACAATATCTTTATGACGCCTGTACGCTGAAAAAATAAAAGCCATTAGCAATAATATGATGAATACTACTAAAAACACTAAAGAAATAAGCTTCTTTTTAGAAATATATTTTAAATTAAAATAAGTACTGATTTTCTTTTTAGCCATTAACAGCCACCACCATTCATTAAATTTATAACAATAGTATATAGAGTTTTTCTTTTTTTAAATGACTAAAAATTCAATTTATAACTATTGTATGGTCTGATTCTTTAAAAATAATTTACTAAATATTAAAATTTTTTAATATTTTTAATATAGTGATAATGCTTAATTTTCATAAACTTCAAATTTTCTTTGTATAAAAAATAATATAATGGTACAATCATAATTAAATTGAGTATTATTCATTTCATTATGATATAAACAGCCTGGATACATTTAACAAAGAATAAAAAGTAGAAAGGGCGATAGACATGACAAAAGAAAAAATATTAGTTGTTGATGATGAGGAGCATATGAGAAAATATATTAAAAGTGCTCTTGAAGCTGAAAATATGATTGTAGGTACTGCAAGCGGGGGAAATCAAGCTATCGAAATCATAAAGTCATCTAAGTCTGATTATGATCTTGTCGTTCTTGATGTCATCATGGATGATTTAGACGGTTTTGAAGTTGTGAAACACCTTCGAAACCTCCATATTAATATCCCAATATTTCTCTTAAGCGGAAAATATGAAGACCATAATAAAATATTAGGTTTAGGTCTGGGTGCTGACGATTATATTACCAAACCTTTCAGCCCGGCTGTATTATGTGCTAAAATAAAAGCATACATAAGAAGAAATAACATCCAAAATGCCGGTAAAAAAGACTTTATTATCGTACCACCTTTTAAATTTGATTATAGTACCTACAGAATATATAAAAATGATGAAGAAATTCCTTTGTCTTCTAAAGAAACCATGCTTATGAAATTTTTTTTAGAAAACACTAATCAGGTATTTTCTAAAGAACAACTGTATCAAAATGTATGGAGCAGCACTATAATTGACGATAAAACCATAATGGTATATATCTGGCATTTACGAAATAAAATTGAAGACGATGTGAAAAATCCTAGATATCTTAAAACCGTATGGGGAATAGGTTATAGATTTGTACCAGAAAACCAATAAATCATAGCTACGGCGAAACTTTAGAATTGCCCAAGAGTGGAAAGACAGTGAGAAAATTTTTCTTTATTTGGGAAGAAAAAAACGACTAAACATTTCTGCTTAATCGTATCAATTTAAAATATCCCTATAGGGCATATATTCTTACCTTCTTGTCTGTGGTGCCTTTTATACAATTGCACCAAATATCATTCCTGTAATAGTTGCAAAAATAATGACTAAAGATACAAAAACAATGGTCTTTTTAGTACCGATAACACTTCTTATAACCAACATGTTAGGAAGACTTAATGCCGGTCCTGCAAGTAGCAGTGCTAAAGCTGGTCCCTTTCCCATTCCAGAGCCCAATAACCCTTGAATAATAGGTACTTCTGTGAGAGTCGCAAAATACATAAACGCTCCGATTACTGAGGCTATTAGATTTGATAGTAAGGAATTACCACCTACTACAGCGGCTACATATTTTGAAGGAATAAGTCCTGCATCTGCTCCCGGTCTTCCCATTAATAAACCTGCAACCATAACCCCTACAAATAATAAAGGTAAAATCTGCTTTGCAAAACTCCAGGTAGACTCTACCCAGGATACCCTTTCTTCATGCTTAAACCATTTAACAAGTATATAAGCAAGCACTAAAAGAAAAGCACCTGTCAAATACCATTTGATACTATATACTACCATGAAGAAACCTACGTCTTGAGCCGGTTTTCCCCAAGCTGCAAAAATAAGTATCAATACAAGTGATGCGAAATAAACGATGTTCTGAATACCACTACGTGAGTCATTTTCTTCTTCAAATTCAACCATAGCCTCTTTGGTACGGGCTTCATCTTCTTTTTTAAAAAGAAATGCCATAATAAGCCCAATAAGTATTGAAAAAATAATCGCTCCGATAGCGCGCGCCACGCCAAGCTCCCAGCCTAATACTCTTGCTGTCATTATAATTGCCAGCACATTGATTGCGGGTCCTGAATAAAGAAAAGCAGTAGCCGGACCTATACCCGCACCTCTCATATATATGCCTGCAAATAAAGGCAGTACCGTGCAAGAGCAAACAGCAAGTATTGTACCTGAAACTGAAGCAACTGCATAAGAAACCCATTTTTTAGCTTCACTTCCAAAATACTTAATAACCGTTCCCTGAGAAATAAAAATTGAAATGGCTCCTGCAATAAAAAATGCAGGAATCAAGCAAAATAAAACATGTTCTCTCGCATACTCCTGCAGCATATAAAAGGCTTCAAGAATTGCCGAACTAACACGGGGGTTTGAAAAAGGTATATAAAATGCTCCAAGAAATACTGCAACAACTAAAACTATTTTTTTCCATTCTCTCATTTTAACTCACTCTCTTCCTACATCAAGATGTTTCTAATTTTTTTATTATTTTACATTGTTCAAGGAACGTATCCTTTATCTTAAGTTTTTCAATATCTTTTTGAAAGTCGCCATAAGATTGTAAATTATTTATTATTACTTGTACTGTATCTTTTAGAGTTTTTTCTTCTAAGTTTAAACGGTAGGAAATAAATTGCTCTTTTCTCGTATCTTTTATAAAACCCATATCCCTTAGTTTTGCAAGATGTTTTGATACTTTGGGTTGTGATAAAGAAAGAATTCCACATATTTCACAAACACATAATTCTTCATGATGGAGAAGAACTATTATTCGTAAGCGCGTTTCATCGGAAAGCATTTTATAAAAATTTATTAACTTATCCATTATATCTGTCCTTTCATAGATTTTACGATATTATACCTATATACCCATATGGGTATATAGGTATAATATTGCAGTTCATATTATTTGTCAATGGTATTGAAAGTATTTTTTGAAATAAACTATCTTTTTCCATTTACATCGTTTTAAATAATAAGAAGCAGAGTTGGGCATCTTAAATATGATTGTAAAATCAGCTGAGACATTTGCAGTACAACAAAATTTGAATATAATTAAAATATAAATGCACATCGCAGTAAGGAGAATGGTATGGGTATGCGAATCAAAAAGGCACCTGTTACGTGGATTATTTTTATCATATCGGTATTCATCTATATAATAGCCAGGGTTAATGGACCTGATAGTGTGAGGTTTTTAGCTTTAGTATATGAGGACTTGCCTCAAAAGTGGTATACGCTCTTCTCTTATGGATTTGTTCATGTAGAGCTGTACCACATCCTATTAAATATGGCTGTATTAATTTTGATCGGCTCGTGGGTAGAAAGATTGTTGGGGAAGAAACGTTATATCATATTGATCGTTCTCAGTATATTAGCAGGTGGTATGTCACTTGTTCTTCGAGACACGGGAGGAATAGGTTTTAGTGCAGCAGGCTTTGCCATTCTCTTTTATTATTATCTTGCTTTTCCTTGGGAAAGGGAATTACCGTTTCATTTACCTAATATACTGTTACCCGTTACATTACTGGTTATTTCTATTCTAGCTATTGTATTAGGTTGGCTGCCTACAGTCGGACATTATCCGCATATAGCAGGAGCCCTCGTTGGAATCATATTACTGCCGATTTTTCGATCAGCTCATAATTATGATTAAACAATAACAGAACGATTTATATAAGAAAATTAATTCAGGGTAATTGAAAAGCGGCTGCTTGAGCCGCTGTGTTTTTTAATATTCATTTATTTCAAAGTAACATATTTTATCGAAAATAATATAGTCTTTTCTACTGTCAAATGGTCCTGTGTTCCAGCCTTTTTGTATGGTGTAATAGGCATCTCCTGTTCCGTTGTCTTTTGCTTCGTACCAATTGATAAAGTCATTGACTTCTGTCATGGTTAAGTCGTATTCTTTTTCTGTTCCGTTCACCATTGTTATGACTACTATTGCACTGCCGGTCTGAGGCGGTGTGGTGACTTCAGGTGTTGCTGAGGCTTCGTTTGAGTTAGAGCTTTCTGTTCCTGAGACTATTGCAGATACAACATAGTAATATGTAGTTCCGTTGATTACGTCTGTATCTGTGTAAGAGGTATTGGTTACACCGCTGGCTATTGTAGTATAAGGTCCACCAGAATTTGTCGCTCTTTTTAAGGTGTAGCTGGTTACATCTGTTACTGCATCCCAAGATAAAGTGACTTGTGAATCTCCTGGTGTTGCGGTTAGGTTTGTTGGGGCATTAGGGGGTTGGCTAACTGGCGGTGTAAACTCCTGAACTAAATTTAATGCAAATTGATCATTGCTTCCAAATATGTATATCTTTCCATAGGCAGAGGCTATACCAAAACTATTTTGTTCTTCTAACATATTATTCATAGGTCTCCATGTGTTTGTTAAAGGATCATATTCCTCAACTGTTTTTGAATCACCACTACCATCATGACCACCTATCGCATATATTTTTCCATTTACTTCAGCTGCACCTAAGTTATTCCTTTCACTAGTCATACTAGCTTTAGTAGTCCATGTATCCGTTGCAGGGTCATATTCTTCTACTAAATCACTGTTGCCAGTTCCAGTTGAAATACTACCCCCTATTACATATATTTTTCCGTTCATTTCTGCAATTCCAACATTCGTTCTAGCAGTTGGCATGTTTGCTTTAGTTGTCCATGTATCCGTAGCTGGATCATATTCCTCAACTATGTTTAGCTTGCCTGTAGGGAAAGCATACCCACCTATCGCATATATTTTTCCATTTACCGTCGTGACTTCCAAATCATTTCTTGCGGTAGGCATACTAGCTTTTGTTGTCCACATGTCAGTTAATGGGTCATATTCTTCTACTGTTGCTAAAGCATTGCCATCACGACCACCTATTACATATATTTTTCCATTTACTTCTGTAATACCAAAACGATTTCTTGGAGTAGACATGTTTGCTTTTGTTGTCCATAAATCTGTTGACGGATCATATTCTTCTACTGTACTTTGTAAACCATCAAAATTCCATCCTCCTATTACATATATTTTTTCGTTTACTGCTACTGCACCTCCGCTGTGTCTGCCTGTAGGCATATCAGCTTTTACTGTCCATGTTCCTAAGTCTCCCCCTTCAGCAAAAACAACACTTGTTGAACCAAATAAAATTACTAACATCAATAAAACAACTAATACATTAAACTTCTTTTTCATTATATATCCCTCCACTTTTGAAATATTTATAATCACAAATATTGTATAATGTTGGCATAAAATGTTAAAGTCTGTTATTTATTTCATATTTCAAATAAAATGAAGGGTTGTAATGAATTTTAGTTTCTTGCAATCTATATAATATCAGAAACTCGGGTCAAGTCGGGCACTTTGACCCTACACTACGGTTATTCCACAATTCATCATCTGCAGGCACTTTATTGTCTTTCATATAATATCCAATTCTGGATATGTTAATAAGATGCTTATAATCCAGATTTTCTGAGATACTATTATTCCCCCACGAACCGCAGCCTAAGGTATTTGTAGGTGCAAAGCCGTTAAAAAAGCTTCCTCCTGCACTGGTAGCACTTGGTTGATTGATTACAATTCGACTGACTTTAAGATTCTCACCTGCATATTCTATGTTTTCTACATTATTGGAGTGAATGGCTACGCTATGGCCTTTACCTTCCATTTCAAGATTTCTGCTTGCAATCTCAACCGCATCACTAAAGCTATCGTATTGGTATAGTGCTAGTACAGGACACATTTTCTCTTTTCCTAATATATCTGTTTTATCCTGGACATCTACAATAATTACCCTGGTATCCTTATGAATATTAATTTCAGCCAATTCAGCGATTCTTTGCACCGATTGACCTACAACATGTTTGTTCATTTCACCATATACAAACAATGTATTTCTAAGCTTCTCACGTTCTTCATATTCTGAAATATAATACGCCCCATTCGTTTTGAATTCAGCTACTACATCCTTAAATATTTCCTGTGGAATCATAACCGATTGTTCTCCGGAACAAATAATACCATTATCAAAGGTTCTTCCAAGTATAATCTTTGATACGGCATCCTTTATATCTACACCTCTATCTATAATACACTGAACATTTCCTGCACCAACCCCAAGTGCAGGTTTTCCGCTGCTATAGGCAGCTTTTACCATACCCATTCCACCGGTTGCAATAACAACATCAGTATTTTGAATAAGATTTTTTGTATTTTCTCTAGATTGCTGATCTAATATCTGAATCAAATGTTTAGGTGCATTAATCTTTTCCAATTGTTGATTAATCAACTCAACTGTTTTACTGCTACATCTCATAGATCGGTGATGTGGTGTTATAATAATACTATTTCTACCCTTTAATGCAAACATTGCATTGGACATAGGGGTTACAATAGGGTTTGTTGTAGGTGTTATAGCTGCAACGGTTCCCATAGGTTTTGCGATCTCTGTAATACCTGTCTTTTCGTCTCGTTTTATTATGCCTACAGATTTTTTATCTTTTAGATTGTTCCAGATTACTTTTGCTTTCATTTTATTCTTTATAACTTTATCTTCATAAACACCCATTTGCGTTTCTTCCACTGCCATTTTTGCTAATAGCTCAGCATTGTCATGTACTGTTTTCGCTGCTATCCTTACAACTTCGTCAACTTGCTCTTGGGTATAGCTTTCATATTGCTTTTGTGCTTTTCTGGATCGGTCAATATACTGTTTTACGTAATCTTTACTCTCCATTTCTTCACCCTTAGTATTTTATTTCTTTCTTAGTTATGCGCAGCTTTTTTAAAATCTCTAAAATATACATTTTCAATATATCGATAACCCCAATCAAAGGCAGCAAGATTGATTTCTGCTACATTTTTATTAAAATTGCCTATTATTGCATCCCTTGCAGATTCACGCTGTAATTTAGGAAGTAATTTTGTTAATCCGCCTAACATAATAATATTGATAACAAAAGGTTTGTATTTACTTTCTGCAATTTCGGTAGCAGGTAGCTTATAAATCAAATGTTCATCTTCCGGGTCAACTGTTACCAGAGAGCTATTAATTAAAATAATGCCATCTTTCTTGACTTCTTTTCTATATTGCTCATATCCTAATTGATTAAAGGCAATAAATACATCAGCATCTTCTACTTTCATATAATCTATATAACTGTCTGAAACCACTACCTCTGCTTTACATGCGCCCCCTCTTGCTTCCGGACCGTAACTCTGTGTTTGCGAAACATTCCAATGTTCATTAATACCATATACTTTTGCTAAAATAATAGCTGCCGAAATTACACCATGTCCCCCTGCCCCTACAATTCTAATATCTCGTCTCATTTTATAAATCCTCCTTATCTACGTTTATACACCCATTTGGACACATTATTTCACATAATTTACATGCCATACACTTTTCTTTATCTGCTACATACGGTAATAGTGTTCCATAGCTCTGCCTTTCTTCTGACAAAGCAAATACGCCCTTAGGACAGGTGTTAATACAAATTTGACAACCTTTACAATATTTTTTGTCAACTGAAATATTTATAGTCTTCACTTTTATACTCCTTTATAGGCTTATTTGATTCTTTAAATGTTGAATTTTTTCAATATACTCAACTTTATCTGTATTTTTATAAAAATTCCCAATGGTCACCTTTCCTTCTTCTCGTTCATTTTTCCACTCATTCATTAAAACTGAATTTTCTTTTATTTTATGGATTATTTTTGATGCATCTTTTTGTTGGAATATACTTTTTCCTGCTTGAACAGGACATGGGGAAATAATTTCGATAAATGAAAATCCATTATGCATAATGCCTTCTTTAATAGCTCTTTTAAGTTGATTTGAATGGGCTACGGTCCACCTTGAACAATAAGTAGCTCCTGCGCTAATAGCTATACCACAGCCATCCATTGGTTCATCAATTGTCCCATATGGACTTGTTTTTGTACTTGAGTTTATGGGACTTGTTGGAGATTTTTGTCCTCCTGTCATACCGTAAATATAATTATTGACCATAATTACAGTAATATTTATATTTCTTTTAGCTGCATGGAGTAAATGATTCCCCCCAATAGCCAGACAATCGCCGTCACCGGAAAACACAATGATATGCTTATCAGGCTGACTCATTTTTAACCCTTGCGCAAAAGCAATTGCCCTTCCATGTATGGTATGCATAACATCCATATCTAAATATGGAGGAATCCATGATGAACATCCAATACCGCTGACACAAGCCGTATCTTCTTTTATACCTAACTCATCTATGGCATTAACAGCTATATTTAATATAATCCCGTTACCGCATCCTGAGCAAAAAATATATGGAAGTGAATCTTTTTTTATATATTTTTCTATTAACTTATTCACAATGCATATCCTCCTTTTGAATGATTTCGAGTAATTCTTTTGGCTGTTGAATATTGCCTCCTAATTTTGGCACCGAAACCACTCTGCTCTGTTTTAAACATCTTTCTATTTCCAAGCAGTATTTTCCCATATTCATTTCAGGCACTATAACCGTTTTTATATGTCCTGCAAGTTTTTTAATTTCCTCTTCGGGAAACGGCCACACCGTATTTATTTTAATGAATCCAACCTTTATACCTTGTTCTCTTGCTAATTTAACTGCTCTCTCTACAGATCTGGCTACACTTCCGTATGAAATTATAGCTATCTCAGCGTCATCTATATACATACTTTGAACATCCGTTATATCAGCGCGATTTTCCCTTATCTTTTTTATTAATCCCTCAATAAATTGTCCGCTGCTGTTAGCCCTATGCCCGATTCTTCTTCCGGCTGAATCATGCAGTTGTCCTTCAACCAGAATATTATGTCCTTCGAAGAAATTCACTGCACATGGAATATATTTATCGTTCCTTTTAAAAGGCTCTTTACATCTTTTTAATGATACACTCTCTTCTATTTCAATATATTTAGGAATTACTATTTTTTCTCTCATATGTCCTATAATTTCATCTGCAAGAAGAATAACGGGTGTTCTGTATTTTTCAGCAAGATTAAATGCTTTTATAGTAAAATCATACATCTCTTGAACAGAAGATGGTGCTATGCAAATAATTTCATAATCGCCATGAGTTCCATATTTGGCTTGATATATATCTTGCTGAGATGAAAAAGTGGGCTGCCCTGTTGCAGGTCCCCCCCGCTGTACATTTACCACTACTGTAGGTGTTTCTGTTACTATTGCATACCCCAAGGCTTCTTGTTTTAAAGTAAAGCCTGGCCCGGAAGTTGCGGTCATTGACTTTTTACCACCCCATCTAGCCCCTACAATTGTACACATTGCTGAGATTTCATCTTCCATCTGCATAAACATGCCATTTTTTTTGAATAAAGCCTCCGACATATACTCAATTATTTCTGTAGATGGCGTAATAGGATATCCCGCAAAAAAAAGACAACCTGCATGAATGGCTGCCTCTGCACATGCTTCATTTCCCTGTACTACTTTTTCTCCATTTTCTTGTATCGATATTTCCTTTAACACTTAAAGCTCCTCCTTTATCTTTCACTTTGAGAATAACACACATCAACAAAAAAACAAGTATAGAACAATTTTTTATTCATGTATTTTTGTACTATTTTTGAACTTTAAATATTGTAATTTAAATATGCATGTTTATTTGTATGCATGTTTTTTTATTGTATTAAAGTTAATAACAAGAACATTTTTTTATAATTCTTACTTGACACTTATACTATTTAATATTTTTTGACTAATATTGATTTTAAAAATATAAAAAACGGTAATGGATTCTATACCAATTACCGTTCTTTTGTACTCTTTAACAAATAGCACTTAAGTTTCTATTTTGGAAATTCTCATATTACTCTCAGCTCGTTGTTTTGCATTATTCAGATGCCTAATTATTTCTTTTGAGCCTTGGTCTGTATCATGCGAATAAAAGCAATCTAAGATATCCTTATGTTCCTTCATTGTTTCTTCTAAAATATCTTCATTATTCAATCCGGCTTGACGACCCTTTCTTACATAAAATTGATAAGCTTTTAATATTTGTGAAAGAAATCTACTCTTTGTAGCAGCATATATAATCTCATGAAATTGCGTATTAATTTCCAATACTTTATTAATATCTTTTTTCTGAGTATAAAATTCCATCAACTCATAAACTTCTTGAAGTTGCTTTAACTCTTCTTCATTAATTCTTTCGATAGCCCAACACATCGCAATACCTTCAATAACTTTTCTAACTTCATACATATCATCAATATCTTGTTGAGTAAATCCTATGACGAAAGCACCCTTGTTTGTTATATTCTCAATTAATCCTTCTTGCTCTAGCTGCTTGAATGCTTCACGTATAGGTGTTCTGCTTACATTTAGTTCATTAGCAATATTACTTTCTTTTATTTTTTCCCCCGGTAAATATTCGCCCTTTAAAATTTTTTCTCTTAAGATATCAAATACTGTATTGGATAATGAGTGGTTATTGCTTAAGGCTTTTTTAATACTTTTATTCAATATATTCATCTCCAGCGCATTATAATTTAATATGTCTATGAGATTAATGATCCCTTAGAATATATGATTTAATGGAAATCAAATAAATTATATTTCAACTCGTTAAATATTATAAACTACTTACTAAGATAATGCTAGATTGTTCTTGAAATTTTTTAATGACTCACTTTAAAAATTAAAATTTTTATTTTTATATTTTTTAAAATTTCATTAATCCACTCTTTCCAATTTAAAAACAACAGGTCTTATACCGTCGCTGCAGCAAGCGATCATAGTGTTTTCATCCTTCATCCAGTTATTGAAAAAAGCATTTCCTCCATGAATAAAAGCAAATACATAAATAAAGATTCCAGACCAAGCACCATCACAAAATCCTGGCGGCTTTAGTGTTGAATTCAACAAAAACGTTTCACCGTCTTTAAACATGGAGCATTTTTCAGGATGTGAACAGTATTCTTCCGCAAGGTCTTCGTTAAACATTCTTCTCAGTACTGTAACTTTGCATTTTGACATAATTAAAATCCTTTCATAAATATATAAGTCAGTAAAGACAACTGATGATTCTATATTAGATTAAGATATTAAATAATACTTGTAAAAAGACGACATCAGCTTGTCTTTAGCATTTTAATTTATAAATCGTGTCGTGTTTTTACAAGTATTCATTTAGACCATCGGATAGAATTAAGTTATCCCATTTGGGAGCCTGTTCAACAAAAAAGCCAAAGGCAGCGTATCCTAAATAGGTTTAGTAAATGTGCAAGAAAGGAGATAAATTATGCCGGTTGTAAAAATTGATATGGGACAAACAACAAAAGAAACTAAAAAAGAACTGATTGAAAAAGTAACAGAGGCTTTAAGTGAAACCACAAAAGTGCCTAAACAAGCTTTTACTGTAATTATCCGTGAAGAAAGTACAGATAATTTTGGAGTAGGCGGCGTTCAGCTATCTGAAATGAAAAAATAATTAAAAAAGTAGAAGCGCAGTCTTAAAATTGCGTTTCTACTTTTTTATAGCCTGTAATAGTAAATATTAATCCTCCTCACCATCATATTTCATATTCGTTTTTAAAGATGGTTGATCGGTTCGAAAATTTCTTGGTGTATAATGGGTATAAGATTTAAAAACTTTTAGGAAGTGAGACTGATCATAAAATCCATGTTTATATGAAATGTCTGTTAAACTGGAATCATTGTTATACATGACATCTCTTGAAGATTCTTCAAATCTAACAACTTCCATGAATCTTTTAGGGCTGATGCCAATATATTTTGTGAACATACGCTCCAATTTCCTTATTGATATTTCATTTGTCTCACAAAAATCTTTTATATTAGGGTCGTCTAATTCTAAAAATTTTTCAATAATTCTACATTCAATTTGTTCTCTGACTTCAGGTTTTACATGCTTTATCAATGACTTTTCCATTTGCTTTACACCTTCTGAAAATCCTTCAAATTGGTTGAGGTGATCGGACAACTCTTTCCAAAGAGAACAATTTACATCACTTAAATTTACTATTTTATTCACATATTGATCCATTGATTGTTTTCCAAAGAAATAAAAACCCCATGGTGTAAAACTGATTCCTATAGATTGGATTTCTCCTTTTTGAATTAATTTCAATGGACTCGTTCTGATGCCATGAAAATGAATTCTTTCCGGATGGATCTTTTTTTTATTGCCATAAGCAAACGCATTTCCAATGGTAATAATTAGATCAACATGATCCATAGGTAACAATAAATTTTCACTATATCCCTCTGTCTCTTTTCCACAAACATGCCAATAATGACGAATATATTTTTTTAATAACGGAGTGACTTCATTAAAGAATTTCATTTTTACCAATTAATACCCCTCCATATCTATAAACGTTTTTTTATTACATTAAAGTTTATATATATTTTACTGAAATTTTCTTTCATTTTACATCATTAAATTGTAATAACATATTTTACTCGAAAATTTAAAATAATAATTGTAAAAACACGACACTTTCATAAGGGCTGAAAAGCCAGTTAAAAGTAATCGGTATTGATGGGTATTATGTTGAACCGATTGCCTAAATTATATTCTTTAGATTTTCTTTATTGACTACAAAATCACTTGAAATGGTTCTTTCTTTTTTTATATATACTTCTTTGAAGTTATCATTTAATTCTTCTTTCAATTCTTTAAAACAATTTATTTCGCTGGTTAAGTAAAAATACTTTCCATCCTTTGTAAAGATATGAATAACATTATGAACTTTAAGCAGTCCCATATGATTTGCTTCAATAATACATTCAATGTTGGATTCAATAATTTCTTCTAATAAGGCACCCTTTTTAATCACTATTGAGTCCTTTGATATTTGCACATACATATCTTTATAATAAGAAAAATTCTCATAGTAATGAATTAAAACCGCGACACAAAACATCACATATAAGACCTTCAAAAGCGTATTTATTTTTGGCAAATCATAAATTTGAAAAAAAATATACCCTGATACACATAGAAACAATATCAAACCAACTAAATATAATTTGAATGGATAAATGAATTTCACTAATATTCACCCTCTTTTCAGTTTCACCTAAATGCTTTTGATATTGTGTTTATATTGTATACCCATAAATCGGTTCTATTAAGAACCAATTACAATTTATTTTCGCAGTACCAATTTAAGAGATTAACTATATTGCAGGTAAAAATATGTAATAAAAAACGATTAAACATTTCTGTTCAATCGTATCAATTTTAAATACATTACTGGATATCCTTATACTCTTCCCACAACGCTCTCGTCAAAGCGTTGGTTTGCATTGGGATAATACCTTTCTGAGTAATTGAATATCCCTATGCTTCATATATTCTTACCTTCTTGTCTATGGTTAAATAGCTGGTTTCTTTTAAAGGGCCGGCAATCACATCTTACTAACTGATTACAGTCAAAAGTAGAGCATCTCTAAAGTCCTAGGATCATCCTTGGCAATGTCAATGAGATTGCCGGAATATAAGTTATTAGAATTAATAGTAGGATCATTACAATAAAATATGGATATACGGATTTTGATATTTCTTCAATAGATAATTTACTAATACCGCTTGCTACAAATAAGTTAACGCCTAAAGGCGGTGTACAAAAGCCTATTGCCAAATTCACTGTGATAATTACACCAAATAATATTGGATCTACACCTATCTGTGTCACAACAGGAAATAAAATAGGTGTTAGTATAATAATAGAAGCAATGGTTTCCATAAACATACCTACAAACAATAAGAAAATATTAATAATAAGCAAAATGACAATTGGGTTATCTGAAAAAGTCGTTAAAAAATGAGCCAGTTTAACAGGGACTTGTTGAAGCGTAAGCAAACGTCCAAAAGTAGAAGCAAAAGCTACTAAAGCAAGGACTGTACCTGATGTTAATGAGGCTTTCATAAAGGTATTCCAGATATCACTCATTTTTAAATCTTTATATATGAATACGCCTACAAATAAAGCATATAAAACGGCTACTGATGCAGCTTCCGTAGGAGAAAAAATACCGCCATATATCCCTCCTAAGATAATTACCGGAGCCAGTAACGCCCAAAATGCCTCTTTAAAAGTTTTAAAGACATATGATTTTTCAAATTTTACTGTTGTACATACAAACCCGCTTTTTTTATAAAGAAAATTAGCGGTCATCATAAATCCTAAAGCAAACAGTATACCCGGAATAACACCTGCAATAAATAAAGTACTGACTGACTGCTCTGCTGAAATACCATACATAATAAAAGGTATACTTGGCGGGATCATCACCCCTATCATTCCAGATGCTGCTGTAAGGGCAGAACTGTATTTTCTGGAATATCCCCTTTTTTCCATTTCAGGAATCAAGTTGGTTCCTATTGCCGCAACAGTAGCAGGAGAAGAGCCTGATATTGCTGCAAAAAATGTTGATGCCAACACATTGGCATAAGCCAAACTAGCTGTAAATGAACCTACTAAAGATTCAACAAATGCAATAATTCTTCTTGACAACCCTCCGGTGTACATTAAGTCCCCTGCAAGAATAAAGAGCGGTACAGCAAGCAATGGGTATGAATTCACCGCTGTGACAATGGAACGCGATTGAAAAAGAAGTGTTGATGTATCAAATAAAAGTATGACTGAAAAAGATGCCATGCCTAACGCTAGCGCAATGGGCACTCCTAACGCTATAAAAAGAAAAAGAAATCCAAACAGTACGATTGCATCCACTTATTTCACCACCTATCAAGCATAATCATTATGATCTCTTATTTTTTATCTCATCCAAACTATTTTGGATGATTCTTATAATGGATAAACTCACCCCAAAGCAAGAAGATAGATAAAAAAACCACATTGGGTAATTTAATAGCAAAGACGTTTTTCCTCTTACCGAATTGTGGCCTAAAAGATCTATACCTGACTTAAGTAATATAATCATAAAGATGAGTATAAGGAAATTCATTAAAATTGCTATTATTTTTTGAATTCTCTGAGGAAAAAGTCCCACGATTACAGTTACCCGTATATGAACTTTTTCTTTAAACGCATAGCTTATTCCTAACCAAACAAACCATACAAATATCGTAAGCACTAGTTCTGAGGCCCAGGGCACCGAATTTTTAAATAAAAATCTTGAAAGAACATTGATTACCATAATGGCTGAAAATAACATAAATAATATTCCTGCTAAAGTTTTTTCAAGATTATTATTGATCCAGCTAAAATATTTCAAAATATCACCTCACCAAAATCAAATCATTTGGAACATGCAATGTTTTAATTTGAGTTTTTAGGTGATATCCTGTATAAGGAACACAGGATACCACCTAAAGTTTCAAAGTGAAACCATAGCTCAAAAATAAGGAGAGTCATTAGAATTTTTTTTAAACTTTATGTTATAACTATTTAGTAACTGCCTTTACAGCGTTTGCAAAGCCATCATAAGCTTCTGCACCAAGTAAATCTCTAAAATGGTTTAATGTAGGTTGAGCAGCATCAATAAATTTCTGTTTCTCTTCTTTGGTCAGCTCAATAATGGTTGTAGGGTATGTTTTATTATTTGCAATTTCTTCTAATTGATTAGATTCTTCGTCTTCAATTAAAGATAATTGATACACTCTTGAGTTTTCAAAAGCATCCATGATTTGTGCTTGTTCGTCTTCTGTTAAACTGTTCCAAAAATCTATATTCATAACCGGAACGTATGCTGTATAAACATGTCCGGTAAGTGTGATATAATCTTGTACTTCAAAGAATTTCTGAGAGTATATGTGGGCAACGGGATTCTCTTGTCCGTCAAAAACTTTGGTACTTAGGTTGGTATAAAGTTCTGCAAAGGGTGCACCTTCTGCCGTAGAACCTAAATCATTCCATAGATATACATGAGCAGGCACCTGCATCGTTCTAAGCTTTAATCCTTTTAAGTCTTCCGGCACTTTAACCTCTTTCTTGCTATTTGTGAGATGTCTTATACCATTTTCTAAATAGCCAAAGCCATACAGTCCATCATCTTCAAGTTCAGTTAACTGTTCTTTTCCCCACTCACCATTCAATGTATCTATAGCAGCTTCTCGTGATGGAAAAACATAAGGGAGTTCAATAAATGACATATTGGGTGCTTCATCCGTTAAGAATGATGAAGGAGGAGTAGCAACCGTTAAATCTCCCGTTTGTACCGATTCTATCATCTCAGCATCATTTCCAAACTGAGAAGACGGATAAAGCTCTACTACAAAATTGCCTTGCCCTTCCAGCTCTTCTTTAAATTTTAACCAAGCTCTGTGTAAATGATACGATTCACTTGCACCATGGCCAATCCTTATTACCTTAGGTTCCGGATTATCTTCACCTGCAGTTCCCTCTTCATTGCCCCCACATCCAAATAACGTTACCAGCAATAGCATAACGAGCAGCATTGTTAATCCTTTTTTCATAATTCTTCCCTCCACTTAAATATATAATTATATCTATTTAGATTTAGATATCCAATTTGTGGAATGCCTCAGTATTGTCTTTATTCTTCAGCATTTCATCATTAGTATCTCTCTAATTGTTCAATATGCTCAACATTACAATTTTATTGTTCCATAACGAGTAAAAGTCTATTAAGGGTACTTTGAAAAACTATCTTTGAACTCTACCGGAGCCATCCCCAGACATTAGAGTTTCTACTTCTTTAACGCCAACTTGGTTAAAATCGCCTTCGATAGTGTGCTTCAGACAACTTGCCGCAACTGCAAATTCAATCTGGTCTTGCGGGTCATCTCTGTTCATTAAAGCATGGACTAAACCGCCGACAAAACTATCTCCACCACCAACTCTATCTACAAGTTGAATATCATACTTTTTAGAGAAATATCCTTTGCCGTCAACATACAGCATGGCACTCCAGCCATTTACACTAGCGTTATAGCTCTCTCTTAAGGTGATGGCTACTTTTTTACAGCCGTAAGTATCTACAATTTCTTTAGCAACATCTATGTAGCCTTCTTTGTTGAGTTCTCCAACAGTTACATCAGTACCCTTAGAAGAAATACCTAAAACCTTCTCCGCATCTTCTTCATTACCAACACAGACGTCTACATATGGCATAAGTTCCGATACCACTTTTCTTGCCTTTTCTTCTGACCAAAGTTTCTTTCTAAAGTTAAGGTCAAATGATACGGTTATGCCTTTTTCTCTGCATTTCTTAAGTGCGTCCATGGTCATTCGTGCACACTCGTCAGAAAGAGCAGGCGTAATGCCGGTAGTATGGAACCAAGCAGCTCCATCTAATATCTTATCCCAATCAAAATCTTCTCTTTTCGCCATTGAAATAGAAGAATATTTTCTGTCATAAATAACTTTTGATGCCCTTTGTGATGCGCCCTTTTCTACATAGTACATACCAAATCTTTCGCCGCCTATTACTATATCGGATAGATCAACCCCATAACTTTTCATTACTCTGCAAGCTAACTTTGCTACATCATTATCCGGAAGTTTAGTAACAAATTTTGCATCGTTTCCATAGTTAGCAAGAGATACTGCTACGTTAATCTCTCCACCTGCAAAAGTAACATCAAAGGTATTTGTTTGAACAACTTTTTTAAATCCGGGAGGGCATAGTCTTCCCATTACCTCTCCAAAACATACGATTTTACCCATTTGTCTATCCTTTCTATCTCTCTACTTTACATTTTCTACAAATCTTTTAGCAAGTGCCGTGATTTCATCAAATCTGCCTTCGTTAATTAACTTCTTATTAACGAGACTTGAACCTACGCCAACACCTTGAATACCTGCAGCCATAAAGTCTTTCACATTATCTACATCCACACCACCAACAGCAAGCATTGGAATATGGCTTACCGGAGATTTAATTGCCTTGATATAACCAAGTCCAAAGTTTCCAGCCGGAAATACCTTTGCAAATGCTGCACCTTTTTGATATGCGTTGGTAATTTCTGTTGGTGTTAAAACCCCTGGTATTGAAAGCACACCCAGCTCTAATGTCTTTTTTACAACTTCCTCATCAAAATTAGGAGAAATAATATACTTAGCACCTGCTTTTACAGCAGCTTCGGTTTGTTCTACCGTCATTACGGTTCCAGCACCGACGCATATTTCAGGCATATTATCTGCTATGTTTTGAATAGCACGGGCGGTATCATCTATACAAGTTTCGCTGGACTGATTAAAAGTAACTTCGATGCAGTCAACGCCACCTTCATACAGAGCCTTACAAGTAGGAAGAATTTTATCACTGTCTATGCCTCTTACTATAGCAATTATTTTACTATCTAATATTCTTTGTTTTACGGCTTCCATATTAAATCCTCCCATATTTATCTAATAAATCCTTGTATTTAAATCCTTTTAGTATATCTTCTCTTGAAGCCATTTCAGCATCTGCTTGAGCTCTTGCTTTCTTATATACTTCTTCCAATTTCTCATATGGTACAACCGTAACGCCAATCTCATCTGCAACTACTAAATCGCCGGGATTTACAATAATGCCGCCACAAGAGATTGGTACATTAATCTCAATGGGATCTTTTCTTCCTGAAGTAGCCGTATGCGCCGCTCTTGGACCTGATACTTTTGCAGTTACCGGGAAGTCAAGAAATCTAGATTCATCAGTATCTCTGCAGCTGCCGTCTATAACAGCACCCACTACACCTTCATTCTTAGCAAGACCCGACATGAGTCCTCCCCAAATAGATGTGTTTTCTTCACCAAAAGCATCAATAACAATGACATCACCAGGCTTTACTACATCAAATACTTCTAAACAGTCAACAATATCACCGGCAGTTAATTTAACGGTTACAGCAGGGCCTATGATGGTCTTATCTGCTGCCTTTGGCTTCATATCCGGTCTCATTGTATTATCTCTTTCACATGCATCACTAACAACCGCTGATAGTGACATGACATCGTCCATTTCTCGAAATGGCTTAATAATATTCTCATCAATTTCCGGTCTTGGATTAATTATCTTTTTCATTTTCTATACTCCTTTTTATTATGGTTTTACGATATCAAAAGGCTTTTTGCCTAAAAGAACTGCTTTTACATTTTCAGACGCAACTTTTCTACACTCAGCAAGTGCCCCTGCCGATACATATGCAGTATGTGGTGTCAAAATACAGTTATCTAATGTGGTTAATGGGTTCATATCTGGTGTCCAGTTGTTCATTTTCATTGGCTCTTCTTCCGGATCATCAAGTGCTGCACCCACTATTTTTTTATTGACCAGTGCATGATATAGTGCTTTGTTATCAACACATTTCCCTCTGGATACACATACTAAATATGCATCTTCTCTCATGAGGTTTAGCGTTCTTTCGTTTACTATATGGTGTGTATCCTCATTATATGGGCACATTACATTGACTGAATTTGACTGCTTGAATATTTGGTCTAATTCTACTTTTTCCGCACCAACAGTCGCCATAAAACTTTTAGAAACGAATGGATCATATGCAATAACCCTTGCACCAAATGCTAATAATTTTCTAGTCATATTCTGAGCTATTCTACCAAATCCAATAAGTCCAAATGTTGAATCTCTTAGTCTTGGCACAGGACCTCTCCATGATTGCCACCGGTATTCTCCATGCTTTACTGCTTTGTCATACCATGGAATATTTCTCATAAGCGTAAATGATAATGTAATGGCATGGTTGGCAACTTCATCAAGACAATAATCAGGTACATTTGTAACGACTATATTGTTATCATAACAAGCCTGTACATCTAATATATCTACACCGATTCCGTATCTCGCAATAATTTTACAGTTTTTAAGTTGTTCTATAGTTTCCCTAGTGATCTTTGCATACTGCTGGATAATGGCATCTGCATCTTTTGCTTGTTCAGCTAAACCGTTTCCGGTCTTAGAATGTAATCCTATTACTTCAGCTCCAATTGGTTCTAATATTGATTTTTCTACATCGTTATCTCCATAATCAAAATCACTGATATATACTTTGAATTTACTCATTGTTTCTCCCTTCCTAAATTCTTTGCAACAAATTGTCTTGATTTATTGTTTTAAATTAACATTATGAAACCATTAAGTTGTATTACAACTTTCTGTTTTTCGATACAAAATTATATTTTTTTTTAAAAAAAAATTAAAATTAAAAACCCTCTCTCAAATCTTATAATACAAGCTAGAGCATAATTGGGTATTGATAAAATGTTAAAAGTAATAATTACATTAAGAATTACATTACCGATATATTATTATTTTCATCAAATTCTATTTCATATTCACAAGAAAGGATTCCCATATCTTGTCTTTGTTCTATTTCTGCTAAACATGCCATAGATACAGAAATTTCATCCAGTTCTAATGTGTTTTTAATTCTTACAATCTTAATATTCTCTTTTTCTTTAAAACATGTTTTAAAAGCAACAATCATACAGTCTTTTTCGTTGTTTAACACAACCGGTAATCTGGAAGGCCCTAAAATCGTAGCAGTAATAGAATTCGTATACATAGCAATAAAATCTATTTTGTCTACAACCCTTTTCGTCGTTAAATCTGCCATTCCTATTCCAGCAGCATTACCATGTGATACATCTGTTATATCTCTGATTATAATTTTATTAACAGATGGTGCATGGTCAAAACCTTCATAAAGATAAGAACCCGGTCTGCCTGTTACATTAGGATCCATTCCTTCACCGCTAATATTTTTACCTATTTCATCTATTACTAAAATGTCCACCTCTTCTAGTTGAATCCTTGGCATGTTAGCTTTAGCAATTTTTAAAAGTTCTTTTTCTCTTTGGAAAATATCCTTCTTTTCAATGACCTCAATTAACATTGGATCGTCATAAGCATTTTCCACAATTGCGATACCAAAAATAATATTGCTATTTTCCAGAATAATATTTCCGGCTTCCGGTATGATGGCTTTAAAATTATGGAAGCCTTTATCATGAAGTGTTAATGCACCTTTATGTTTTCCCAGTCCAATACAAGCCATTTTTAATAAACCACTTTCAAAATCACCTTTGTAGTCAGCATGGGGTTTGATTTTATTCATCAAAATAATGCCGTCAAGATTAAGTGCATCTGTACTAAAATGCAATTCAGTTCCATCTTTTAGGTTTCCTATAACCGTAGTATCCATTGTCGAAATAATTTCAAAATCATCTTCATTTAACCCATAAGATTTAACAATATCCTTTTGTCCTTTAGCATTTGCACCGCCATGACTTCCCATTGAAGGAATTATTATAGGAACAGCACCACATTCAACTAAAAAATCCTTCAAAGTGTAAATAATATCAAGCCAGCCCTTTATTCCCCTTGAGCCTGCCGTAACACCAATTTTCTTACCTTTGAGGGTTGATTGATCCACTTTTTCAAGTTCCTTTAATACTGCCTCTTTAATAAAACCTATTTTTTCATCATTAAACTTTTGTTTAACTTTAATCATTTTAGGAAAAGAGATATCATCATATCTTTCTTCTAAATTCAGATTAACATTGACAAACATTGTTTTTCTCCATCAAATACAAAGTAGTTTAAACTGCTTTTAGTGGTTAATTTTTTTTAATCCTATCGATTGTAGCTTCGATATGCCTTCTCATTAAAAGCGTCGCCAATTCGCTGTCTTTTTCTTCAATGGCCTCTAAAATTAACTTATGATATTTTGTACCAATATCAGGACCGACTTTATAATTAATAGTCTCCTGGGATTTGAAAAGCATCGAGTTAAGAAAATCATGCACTGCAAGTATTATTGGATTTTTTGTACCTTTTGCTATGGTTCTATGAAACTCAAAATCATACTTAAAAAAATCACCATTTTCTCTATTTGCTAACATCTTGTCGTATAAGTAATGAAGTTCTTTCACATCTTCTTCAGTATGATTTTTCATAAAATCTGCCACATTACTACTTTCAAAATTCACTCTAAAATCAAGCAAATTCATTAAATCACTGTCTGTCATGGAAACGCAAAGCATTATTTTCTTCATATAGTCTTCTAGATTAAGCTCTGCTACATATGTTCCAGACCCTTTGACTTTTTGAATGAGACCCATACCGGCTAGTTTTTCACAGCTTTCTCTAACCGCTATTCTACTAACATCAAGCTGTGCAACAAGTTCATTTTCAGAAAGAATCTTGTCTCCTGCTTTCCACTCTCCTGATTGAATTTTAGTCATTATAAAATCATATACTTTTTTACTCTGTGTCATCATTAACCTCGTTTTTTATAATTATTTTTTTTAGCCTGCTTCTGCATTATTAATTGGTACATCTATTCTACCATATTTTTCAATTGTTTTTCCATTAAGCAGCCCGAGCACATCCCCTTTTAACTGGCTGATAACTTATTATACATCTTCAAAAGTTGTAATGCAAGTTGTTTTTTTATCAGTTGTCCGGATTCATCTTCTTTATCATCGTTATATTCTGTATTAAATTGCTATTTTCAGCCGTTTTTCTGTTTTTTGCATCACTTTATTTTCAACACACGGCAAACACCAGATTAGCGAGCTGTTAAAATCCATTTATTGATTTTGGATATTTGTATTACAACTTATCATAGCAATTAGTTTTTTTATTCAATTTACGCTAATTTTTCAAAGCGTTAAAGCATTTTCTATCACTTGAAAATCAATATCTTCCAATCCCTAATTTCAGAAAATCAGTCATACAACTTGACGAATGATCATTGACAGTAATGTTATCCCAGCTGTATAATGCTTTCTTATTCTATTTTAGCAACTATTTTCCCAGCTACATGCCTTTTTTCCAGTTCTTTCAGATAATCAGGGATCTCATCTAAAGTAATGACCTTGCTGACATTCGCCTTGATCTTTCCTTCGCTGACAAGCCTTCCCATTTCCATTGCTATTGAAGCTAATTCCAGCTGTGATTTATAATCTCCATTTAAATGTGCACCTCCCAGTGCAACTTCGTGGATAGATATTGCCTTCTCATAAAATTTAATTCTATTGAAATCCGGATGTTCTACAACGGCTACAAGTTCACCGCCAAAAGCCAGCATCTCTATATCTTGAGTGGCAGTTTGTGAGTCTATAGTATTCACAATATAATCCACACCCCTTCCACAAGTCTTATCCATAATCGCGTTAAAAACATTTTCCTGTCTATAGTTGATAACATAATCTGCACCTAATGCTTTAACATAATCCAGGTTGCTTTCGGAACATGTAGAAAAGACTGTCAAATCGGCTAACTTAGCCAATTGAATGGCAAAACCGCCAACACCCCCTGCTCCGGCATGGATAAGTATGGTTTTACCTGCATCCGGTTTTAATTTTTTTACAATCGCTTGATATGCTGTAAACCCGGCACATGGAAGAGCCGCAGCTTCTACCATATCCAGTCCCTGTGGTAAAAATTCTGCTGTATGTGCTGTGGTACATGCGTATTGTGCAAACCCGCCATTTTCTTTTGAAAGATTGCCATGATAAAATACTTCATCGCCTGTTTTGAACTTTATGACCTCTTCACCAACTGCATCTACTTCTCCTGCTACATCTAATCCCAAAACAACCGGCCGCTTCCACCCTATATTTGTCCATCCGTTTATCAGCTTGTAATCTACAGGATTTAATCCTGCAGCTTTAACCTTGACTCTTATCTCGTTTTTTTCCGGCTCAGGTATTTCTCTGTTCTCTACTAAATGTAAGTCATTAAAAGACCCTGGCTTTTCTAAAATTATAGCTCTCATTTTTCAATACCCTTTCTTTTATTGTTTTAGTTTCACTGCTCAACAATCTCAGGATTGTTACTCACTTAAGATGAAGGCCTTGTTAACCGTTATAAACTTCAAACGAAGCAATTTTTATGCCAGTTGTATTATTTAGATCCATCATCAACCAACATTGAAATTTTAATTTTTACTTTCACAAAGCGTTATGCTTTTGTATGCTTCACAATTCATTTCAATGCATATTTGCATCAAAATTAATTCATGCATCAAGTTATTCAGCTTAACTATCAAACCACTTATGTTATATATCTGCTTCTATCCTGCTTATTGGTTTTTCTTTTGTTGAAATTGCTGTATACTGATCTTGGCACGGGTATTGCTAATTGAATATCATTGTTCGCTGAATTAATTAAATAAATATATTGTGTCGCTCTGCATCATTGCAGCTGAGAAAGGAGTATTTATGTCTACGCTACCAAAATCGGCTTTTGATATAACCATAAAAAAGTTAGTAAAGGTTCGGCAGATATTCCCAAATGTTCAATTAAAAAGCGTCAGGGAAAGTGTTAGAAACGGAATTTTCCAAAATAAAAATATTCAAAGGGTTCAAGCCGGCCAACGTGTTGCAGTATTAGTTGGAAGTCGTGGTATTTCGAATCTGAACCATGTTGTAAAGTCCACAGTAGAATGTCTTTTAGAAGTAGGTGCCAAGCCTTTCATTGTGCCTGCTATGGGCAGTCATGGCGGCGGCATTGCCACGATGCAAAAGGAAATCGTTGAAGGATATGGCATTACAGAAAAGTATACAGGCGTACCTATTGTATCATCTATAGAAACCGTTGTTATCGGACATACACCGGAAGGCATTCCCATTCATGTAGACAAAGTGGCATCTGAAGCGGATGCAATTGTACCCATTGCACGTGTAAAAGTACACACAGATTATGATGCCCCTATAGAAAGTGGTTTATGTAAAATGCTTGCTATTGGATTAGGCAAGCACAACGGATGCTCTAGATTACATCAAGAAGGGTTTCCTCAATTTCCAAAATTAATTCCTCAAGTTGCTTCTATTATTATCCAAAAGATGAATATTGCCTTTGGAGCAGCTATAGTTGAAAATGCTCATGAAAACCTTCATTCCATCCACATTGTTCCCGGCAAGTCTTTTTTAGAAGAAGAACCTGCACTTTTAAGCTTAAGTAAAAGCCTCATGCCAAAATTGCAATTTGATGAAATCGATGTATTAATTGTGGAAAGAATGGGTAAAGACATTTCCGGTGCAGGCATGGATCCAAATATTATTGGCAGAATGTCTACGGGCAAAATACCAAACTTTAATGGGCCCCAGATTAAAAGAATTCTTTTGTTAGGTATTTCACCCAACTCACATCATAACGGCACCGGATGCGGTCTAGCGGATTTTATAACCAGACAGGCATTTGAGCAGATTGATCTCACTTCAACTTATACCAATTGCATTGCTTCAGGCAATCCTGAAGCCGGAAAAATACCCCTAATCATGGAAAATGAAAAAGAAGGTATTTTAGCAGCCATCCAAACATGTGCCCAGATTGACCCTAACGATGCAAAAATAGTAAAAATTAAAGACACATTACATCTTATAGATATCCAGGTTTCAGAAAATCTTCTTGATTATTGCATGAACAACAATAAGTTTCAAGTTCTCCCTTAATCAAGAGTGGGTTATATCACAAAGAGTTCGGCATGTTTTCTATGTGGCAGTCTTACGTATGTTTCACCTTTCGGATAACCAAATGCTAAAATACCGTAAACCTGCATGGCATCTTCAAGGCCAATTAATGCTCTTATTTTAGGATTTGCATTTGTAGTCCTTGTCAGATATCCTGCCCAACAAGAGCCAATTGATTTAGCATGTAAAAGCAGATCAACATCTGTCAGAGCTATGGTTGTGTCCGTGTAGGGATTGACAACACCTTCTTTTGGCGCAATACCAAATAAGAGATGGGGTGCACCTAATGTTACAATATTGTTACCTCTTTCATATTCTGAAATAATTTCTTTGGAAATATTGGTTTCTCTTACATGCTCTAAAACCAATGACATAATTTCATCTACCTTTTTAGAGTCATGGACTAAAATCCACTGATTGGGATGTTGATTTTTTGCACTTGGAGCATAATCTGTTGCTTTCAAAACATCTTTAATTTCGTCTAATGGTACGGGTTTGTCTGAAAAATTTCGAATAGAACGGTTACTGGAAATCAAATTTTTCAAATCTTCGTAAACGTTTGAAGCTGGAATCATAGATTTTTCAGTACCCTTTGGAATATCTTCAAAACAGATGGCATTGACCGGACATACGGAGGTGCAGTGCATACATAAAAGACATCTTTGCTCCTTATTTTCAATCATAAAGGGAAGGTCTTTTCTCATTTCCAACACAGTAAATGGACAGACTTTAATACATAATCCACATTGAGTACATAATGTTTTATCTACTTTAATCATTCTTTATTACCTCACAATTCTTTAATAACCAGATTATTCTTGTTACTTATAGTTTAAATGTTTTTAAAGTAATGTCCAACTAAAAATTGTTATAACCCTTTAACTTCAAAAGTGATGGCAATGCTTCCGAACTGCCATCACTCTTTTTTATATTTCACCCATTAGTTTACAATATTCTTTAAACGCTTCTTTAAGCTGGTCTCTAAACTTGGGGTGAGCTATACCAATCAGAGCCTCTGCTCTTTGTTTAATCGTTTTTCCAAACAGGTTGGCAGCACCGTACTCTGTTACAATGTAGTGGACATCATTTCTGGATGTTGTAACCGGCGTTCCGTATTTAAGCACGGCTACAATTCTTGAAACTGTGTCATTTTTAGCTGTAGAAGGTAATGTAACAATGGGTTTACCATCTTTGGCTGCTGCCGCACCTCTTAAGAAATCAAGTTGACCGCCAACACCGCTGAACTGCTTTGGACCAATGACATCTGCAGCAACCTGCCCCATTAAATCCACTTCTATGGCCGCATTAATGGCAACCATGTTATCATTTTTAGCAATATTCCCAGCATCATTAACATAATCTACAGGCTTCAGCTCTATCATATTATTATTATTAACATAATGATATAATTCCTTTGTACCTTGAATAAATGTTGCTACAATTTTTCTGTTATGAAGGGTCTTTCTTGCACCTGTAATAACACCAGTCTCAATAAGTGGAATGAGATTATCGGAAAACACTTCTGTATGAATGCCTAAGTCTTTTTTATCTTTTAAACACTTCAGTATTGCATTAGGGATTTTTCCTTGACCCATTTGAAGTACCGAACCATCTTCAATAAGATCTGCAATATTTTGTCCAATCTGCTCTACCACAGGATCGCTGTCATCAATTTTAGCAAGTTCATACAAAGGCACATCTGCTTCTACAAACCAGTCGAACTCAGAAACATGCACCAATGTATCACCGCAGGTTCTGGGCATATTAGGATTCACTAACCCAATCTTTGTTCGTGCCGTTTCAAGGCATGCTCTGGAGATATCTACGGAAATACCAAAGCAGCAGTATCCATTTGAGTCAGGAGGCGTAATGGTCGATAAAAACACATCACAATTGACATACCCTTCTCTAATGGCCCTAGGTTCTGAGGAGAAAGACATGGGCGTGAACCAGCCTCTTCCATCTTGAATACACTTCCTGTTTTTTGCACCTGAAAAACAGGAACTATTAATAAAACTGCCTTCATATTCAGGCTGCGCGTATTCAGCATCTCCAATATTTAATCCCTGCCAAATCTTGACGTCCTTTAACTCATCTTTCCTTTTCATTAATGCCTGAATAAGGTATTTAGGTTCTGCAGCCGCATGTGACGGGAATACTGTATCGCCGCTCCTTACATCTTTCACAGCCTCTTCTGCTGTTGTTAATCTTTCATTATATATCTTTTTCCAATCCATTTTAACATCCTTTCTAGATCTAACGCCTATCATTTTGTATCCAGCATTATCTATCTCATGGCTAGTACTACCTGCCCCAAAGCTGCCACTTCTCCATGGTTATATGCTACCGCATCGCATACCACAATGGCTTTTTCATGTATTTCATGGTTAATTTTAGCTTCTATTTCAATGGTATCCCCCGGCTCTATTTTTTTCTTAAACTTTACTCCGTCAATTCCGATAAAATAAGGTATTTTCCCTTTGTATTTTTCAAATGACAGCAATAAAATATCTGAAGTCTGTGCCATAGCCTCCACTGTTAATACACCCGGCATTACAGGTGCTCCCGGAAAATGACCTCTGAAAAAGTCAAATTCAGGGGAAACAAATAATCTTGTTTTTATGCTTTCACCATAATTGATTTCCAGAACATCATCTACCAAAAGAATTGGTTCTCTATGAGGAATAATTTCTTTAATCTGGTCTTTGTTAAAAACTACCTGGCTCATGTTCATCCTCCTTTTATTGTGTTTAACCCTGCTCATATGCAAAAACCGCTGCTCCAACTGCTCCTGCCAGCTGAGGGTGGGGTGAAGCAGTCACCTCCACCTTGAGCTCTTCACTTAAAGCTTTAATAATACCGCTGTTTAGGGCAACACCACCCGTCATGATAACTTTAGGAGCATAACCCACTCGATTGCACATACCGCTGACTCTTTTAGCGATGGCGACATGTGCTCCTTTTGCAACATTTTCAATGGTCTCCCCATTGGCCAGCTGCGAGATCACTTCACTTTCAGCAAATACTGTACATACACTGCTGATAGAGACTTCTCCTGTAGCTTTTTCCGAGAGCTTTGAAAGCTCATTGATCTGACAGCCCAGAACTCTGGCCATTACCTCAAGAAACCTTCCGGTTCCTGCTGCACATTTCTCATTCATTACAAAATTGGCAACCTTACCATTCTCACCTAAGCGAATAACTTTTGCATCTTGTCCTCCAATGTCAATGATGGTGCCGGCACCCTCTGTTAAATAGGCAACACCCTTTGCATGACAACTGATTTCCGTAATTTGTTTATTCGCTTCTTTATAAGTGATTCTTCCATATCCGGTAACCACTGTGTATTGGATTTCTTCTTTACTGATCCCGCCGGTAGAAAAAACCTGCTTCAGTGCCTCCTTAATGCCGGAGGTCCCTGTGCCCTTATTAACCACTGCATGACCTATTAATTTTTTATTTTCGTCTATAATTGCTGCTTTTGATGAAGACGAACCGATATCTATGCCTAAATACATGTATTTTTCCTCTCTTGTTCTGCTAATTTACATCAACATTTCTGAAAAACTTTGAATTCTTGTTCTGATTTGTTCTGCTGATTCCATCTGCTGCTCCGTTTCGATATAGAGCATCGGAATCCCTGCATCCTCTATTTCCTTTTTGTACACAGGGTAATCAAATTCTTCCGGATCGCAGAATTTCATCATGAGGACTAAAACAGCATCTGCATCATATTTCTTCTTCATTTCTATGAGCATCTCACCTCTGGTTTTAGCTTCCTCAAATAAGAATGTACACCCTCTTTGGTCAACAATTCTATCCACCATTTTTTCAATGGCAGTCCCTTCCTTTTTCACCTCCACACGAAAACTTCTTGATCCCTGTGAAGTATCATCAGCTGCTATGGCAATATTATGTTCTACCAAAACATCTAATAAAGGAATTGGCTCTGTCATAAGTCCTGTAGCAATAACCTTCACGCCTGTGAAACATTCCTCCGGAAGAACCATAAGCTCCTTATTGATTTTTTGGATGATATTGATATAGTCTTTTTTATCCATAAAGTATCCTGCCTTAATGACAAGATGTCTTGTTTTTGCATCAATTGTATTTAAATGCTGAGATGCAATTTCTGTAAATTTTCTCATTTCAACTCTGTATGCTTCATATAAGTCAAACGACTTTTCAATATCTTCATCTAAAATCGGATGACCTGACAACTGCTCAAGTTCTTCTTTTACCCTCTTAAATTCTTCGATTAAATATCTTCTGCCGGATGCCAGACTTCTATGTTGAGGGTAAACAACAGGGATAATTGGAATTTCAGGCACTGCCACTTTCCAGTTCTCACAAATGCACTTCAATGTATCACAAAAGGTTGAAAGAACGACGCCTTTTAATAGGTTGTATGTTCCTTTCATACCGTACTCGATATTGGATCTCATAATTGAGCAGCAAAACCCTTGCAAATATTTATCCGCAAGCTTGAGTTCCGTTGGCCCTCCCCACATACCAACGGGCAGATACCCTGCTGCGTATATCATTTCTTCAGGAGTATATATAGGAAAGCATCCCACAGCATCTTTTCCGGTTGATTTTATGCTTTTTGTAATAGTGGCTTTTGGATTAAGGGCTGCGTCTTTCAGTTCGCTGATTAACTTTATTAACTCACTCATTATCCTATCCTCCTTGCTTCTTTATTTTTTTCCATCATTTCTATAAGGGCCTGAACCCTCGTTTCATACTGAGACAATGAGAAAATTCTAGGATCTGTCTGGTCACCGTCAAAGACCACAGAAGGAACCCCTGCCATAGCCTCAATTCTTCTTTGAACTTCATATTGTCTAAAGTCCATGAGCTTACAGCTTCTGTTGGAATGATAAATAATACCGTCTAAGTCAAAATCTCTAACGAGCTTTGCTACATTATTGGTACCATACTCCAGATTCCTATTGGCATAATTGGATGCATATGCTCTAGCCATTCCATCAATATCACCTTTCTCATACACGATTGTCCATGACTCAGGATAAGTGGATGTAACCATATTGACACCATGTTTTTTTAGCACTTTATATGTGTCTGACAAGTGAGGCCAACAGGCTATACCATCCCACATGACTCTGTATTTTTCTTCTTGATCTCTCCATGGTCCCTTACCGTTTTCTACTTTTTCTTTTAATTCTTCATACCAAAGCTTAAATAAATCCCTGCCCTCTTTTGTTCCTCTCATGCAAACAATCACAGCCATATAGTTAAACATATCAAACCCATTGAGAGGAGACGGATGATTGATATTTAAATCCGCAGCTTTCCTCCACCACCTGGCTGTATCCGCAGAAATCTCCATGACTTCTTTAAATCTATCATGGTCAAAACATCTTCCTGTGATCTCTTCAAGCTGTACAATGGCATGCTCAATTTGCCCTGTCATATACTTTATACTGTGTTCAGGAACATTAAATGTATGGTTAAAAGGCATATCAAACATAATCAATGGAACGTTTAAAGTTTTAGCTAAATTTTCATACCATTTAATCACCGTATTACAAATATTGCTGCAGCAAAATATCAAATCCGGCATGGGAATATTTTCAGCATCCGAATGTTTGATATCTACATACCCCATATTGACTCTTGCATAGGAGCAAATATCTGCAGAGTATCCTTTGCCTTCTGACTGCTGTATATATCGCAGTGCATCTTTTCTTGCACCAATGGCCGCTGCATGATTTTCAGGATATACGGCGTCAATATTCATGGTTTCCAAAAGTTCTTGTGGACATATGGATGTGGCCCAAGCCACTATTTTTCCGGTTTTCTTTGCTTCCATAGCAGTCCTATAGTGCTTTTTTAGAAGCTGCCCTAACATTTGTTTTGATGTTAATTTTGTTTCCATAAATGCCTCTTTCTTTCTTTTACAATTAAAACTCTTATTTATTTCCCATAGAATTCAGGCTGTCTTTTTTCTAAAAATGCATTCAGTCCTTCTTTTCTATCTTGGGTTTTGAAGGCAGTATTATAAATTTCAGCCTCATAGGCAATGCCCAGATTTAATGGTGCATCTTCCGCTGCATTGATGGCCTGTTTTACAAGGGAAACAGCAATAGGCGCCTTTAGCGCAATGGTTTCAGCTATTTTTAAAGCTTCTTCCATCAATTTTTCCGGCTCTGTAACCACCTCTACCAGACCTATTTTTTCAGCAGTAGAAGCATCTATCATATTTCCCGTCATACACAAATATTTGGCCATACCTTTTCCAACCAGTCTTGTAAGCCTTTGTGATCCGCCATAACCCGGCGTAATGCCCAGATTAACTTCCGGTTGTCCAAACTTAGCCTTATTAGACGCCACTCTGATGTCACAACACATAGCCAGCTCACATCCGCCTCCAATGGCAAATCCGTTTATAGCAGCGATAACAGGTGTATCCATTTCTTCAATATATCTCATGACGCTTTGCCCATATCTGGCAAGACTTCTTCCTGCCTGGCCTTCAAATGTATTTAAAAGCCCAATATCTGCACCTGCAACAAAAGCTCTGCCTTTTCCTGTCAATATTGCACACCTTACTGTTTGGTCTTTTTCTATGGCTCTAAAAGCGTCTTCCAATTCCTCCAGCACTTCTCTGGTAATGGCATTTAGCACTTCTTCTCTGTTGATGGTAACCACTGCAATTTTTTCTTTTCTTTCTATGGTTAAAAAATTATAATTCATACTCATTTCTATCACACCCTTATTTTTCATGGGTCTCACTGGTGTAATCATGGAAACCCTTGCCTGTTTTCTTTCCCAATAAGCCTGCGTCTACCAGCCTTTGCATTGCCGGACTTGGTCTAAATCTTTCTCCATAAGCTTCAAACAATATTTGATCTACTGTGATATTCAAGTCGTGACCCATAAGATCAAGAAGTTTAAAAATGCCTACAGGGTGACCCAATCCGTATACACACACCTTATCAATGTCTTCTGCCGATGCAACCCCTTCATCCAACAGGCGGCAGGCCTCTGCAGTAAAAACATGAAAAAGTCTGTTGAGTGCAAATCCTGTAACATCCTTTACTTTAATGGGTTCTTTTTCGATTACATACAATAGCTCTGTAGTGGTCTTTATGGTCTCTTCATTGGTCAACTGCCCCGGTATTACTTCTACCAATTTCATAATGCTTGCCGGTGAATTGAAGTGAGTTCCAATAAATTTTCCAACTCTATGGCTGCCGACCGCAGATGCCAGCTTAGTGATTGAAATGCTTGAAGTATTGCTTGCAATGATACAATCCTCTTTACAGATACCGTCAAGCTTCTTATAGAGCTCTGATTTTACTTCCAGCACTTCAACTACCGCTTCTACTATGAAATCACAATCCGCCATGTCACTTAGATTTCCTGTAGGAACTACTCTGTTGAGCACAGCTTCCTTTTCGGCAGGATCAAATTTTCCTTTTTTTATACTCTTGTCTAAAACTATTTCCTGCTTTTCTTTTCCCTTTACAGCGATTTCAGCTGTCATATCTCCTAAAAACACTTCAAATTTTGCTTTAGCAAAGCATAGGGCGATTTCAGCACCCATCATGCCTGCACCTACGACGCCGACTTTTTTAATCTCCATCTCAGTGCTCCTTTCATTCAACAATTTTCTATAATTAATGCCATACCCTGCCCGCCGCCGATGCACAACGATACAAGACCATATCTGCTGTTTCTGCGCTTCATTTCATAGATTAATGTGGTTAAAAGCCTTGTGCCGCTACTTGCTAATGCATGGCCGTGAGCAATAGCGCCGCCATTAACGTTTACCTTTTGATACATTTCAGTCCCCATATCCATTCCTAATGCCTTTAGAACCCCAAGACTTTGAGCTGCAAACGCTTCATTGATTTCAATTAGATCCATATCTTCTAAGGTTAATCCGGCTTTTTGTAATGCTTTTTTAATAGCAGGAACCGGTCCGAGGCCCATTACCCTTGGGTCAACACCTACGCTGCTGGCACTTACTATTTTAGCTAAAGCTTTGCAGCCCAGTTCATTAGCTTTTTCTTCAGACATGACAACCACTGCAGATGCTCCGTCATTCATACCGGAAGCGTTTCCTGCCGTAACGGTTCCGGTTTCATCCCTCTTAAATACCGGTCTTAATCTTCCAAGTGTTTCCATGGTTGTTTCCGGCTTTATGTGCTCATCCGTATCAAAAATAAAGCTGCTCTTTCTCAGTTTTACTTCAAAAGGTAAGATTTCGTCTTTAAATTTGCCTTCATCCATTGCAGCTTTCATTTTATGAATACTATCAAGGGCAAATCGATCTTGTTCTTCTCTGGTGATGTTAAATCTTTCAGCCACATTCTCTGCTGTCAATCCCATGTTAAGACCTGGATACAAATCATTTGGCTGTACAATGGTTACACCGTGAGTAAATGTATCATATAGAGGTTTATCCCCCAGTCTTAGAGGTTCATATCTTGTTGAAGGAGGAAGGTAATAGGTTAGTCTTGACATGACTTCCACACCTCCGGCTAATACAATATCCGCTTCCTCTGAAGCAATCTCATATACAGCACTTGCTACTGCCTGTAAAGAAGACGCACATTGTCTATCTACCGTATAAGCAGGAATACCCTCAGAAATACCTGCCAACAAAGCGGCACATCGTGCAACATTTGGTGTATATCCATACACATCTCCCAAAATGACTTGATTAATTTGGTCAAGTTCTATATTTGACCTTTTTACAGTTTCTTTTAATACTGCAGCTGCCAAATCCTGCGCCTCTACTGTTTTAAGACTTCCCAGATAGCCCCCAACAGCTGTTCTTGCAGCTCCCGTAATGACACATGTTTTCATTTAATCTATCCTCCACTCTATTACCCTTTGAACCCGTGAATGCCTTCACGGGTTTCATGTATTATAATTTTTCAATCTATGTTTTAATTATTGAACCACTGCTCAATAATCTCAGGAATGACCTTTTTCAAATCACCAACAATGCCATAGTCAGCGATTTGGAAAATAGGTGCTTCAGGGTCCTTGTTAATGGCTACAATGATGTCAGAAGTATTCATACCTGCTTGATGTTGTATTGCTCCGGAGATACCGCATGCAAAGTAGATTTTAGGTTTTACTGTGGTTCCGGTTTGACCGACCTGGTGTGAATGATCTATCCAGCCTGAGTCTACTGCAGCACGTGATGCCCCTACTACGCCGCCTACTTTTTGGGCAAATTCCTCGATGAGGTGAAAGCCGGAAGCATCTCCTAACCCTCTTCCTCCTGAACAAATGATCTGTGCATCCGTCAGTGAAACAATTTCCTTTGCTGCCTTAACCATTTCCATTACTTCTATCTTGATGTCTTCTTCTGTCAAGTTAATATCCAAGTGAATGAGTTCGCCCTTACGCGTTGGATCTTTCTCTCTTTTATCCATAACGCCGGGTCTTACGGTTGACATCTGTGGTCTGTTCTTTGGACATATAATGGTTGCCATCAGATTACCGCCAAATGCGGGTCTTGTCTGCTTAAGGTTTCTATCCCCATCATTTCTATCTAGGCCTTCTGTGTCTGCTGTTGTGTACTTTTCCAGATAGTCAATATAATTACCGGTGTTGACATCCAGTCTTGTACAGTCTGCCGTAAGCCCGGTATCCAGCCTTGCCGCTATTCTTGGTGCTAAGTCTCTTCCAATATGGGTTGCGCCAAACATGACGATTTCCGGTTTATATTCTTTTATGGCTTCTGTCATTACTTTTGTGTATCCATCTGTCGTATACCTCTCAAGTAACGGATCATCTGCTACATATACCATATCTGCACCATATGTGTAGAGTTCATCCACAAGATGATGGATGTTTCCACCTATTAATACGGCACATACTTTTGAACCTTCACCGATTTCTCTTGAAAGTCTGTAGCCTTCTCCAAGCAACTCCAATGCTACATTCATCAATTTCCCTTCTCTTTGCTCGGTGTATACCCATACATTCTTGTAGTCCGATAGGCTGACTTCTTTTATTTCTTCTGTCTCTACTTTTTCTATTGCATCAAAGGGGCAGGCCTCTATACACTGGTTACATGCAGTACATTTTTCATTGATAACCGCCAGCTTTTCAATCATATCTATCGCGTCAAAGGGACAAGCTTTTACGCAAAGATCGCATCCCTTGCACAGTTCATTGATTACTTTTATAGCCATATTTCTTTCCTCCTTTATATGATGTGTTTTGCCCTAAGACCACCTAATAAATGGGCTGCCAATTCTTTAGGCGTATCGCCTTCTACCAAGACACCTTTTCCTTTTGGGGCAGGCGTAAATGATTTGAATACATTGGTTGGCGATGCTTCAAGGCCTACTTTTGTTAAATCTACTCCCGTATCTGCAGCATTATATATTTTGATATCTTGCTTTGCCGCTTTTAATATGCCTCTTACGGACATATATCTAGGTTTGTTTAATTCTTTAATAGCTGTTAAAACACAAGGCATTTTTATCTTGATGACTTCGTAACCGTTTTCTAAAGCTCTTTTTACTTTTATTTGTCCGTCTTCTTCAAATTTAAATTCCTTAACATAGGTTACCTGGGGTAAGTCTAATTTTTCTGCAAGCTGTGGTCCTACCTGTGCCGTATCTCCATCGATTGCCTGCCTTCCTGCAAATATCAGATCATATTCTCCTATTTTTCTTATTCCTGCTGCCAAAGCATTTGACGTTGCCCATGTATCTGACCCTCCAAGGGCTCTGTCTGAAAGCAGGATAGCATCATCGGCTCCCATGGCAATACATTCCTGCAGCATTTCCTTTGCCTGTGGAGGGCCCATGGTGATTACAGTTATGGTTGTCTCCGGATCTTTATCCTTAATCTTTAATGCTTCTTCTAATGCATTTGCATCATCATGATTTAATATGCTTGGTACACCGTCTCTTATAAGCGTCCCTTTCTTCGGGTCTATCTTGACTTCATTTGTGTCGGGCACCTGCTTAACACATACGATTATTTTCATCTCTTGTTCCTCCTCTTACTTGAATATATCGCCGGAAATAACCATTTTCATTACTTCTGAAGTGCCTTCATATATTTCTGTTATCTTTGCATCCCTCATCATTCTTTCTACCGGGTAATCTTTAATGTATCCGTAGCCTCCATGGAACTGCACTGCTTTTGTTGTGACATACATGGCTGTTTCCGAACAGGCCAATTTTGCTTGTGCTGCTTCCATGGTACTTGGCAGACCTTTTTGCCTTTTGTCTGCTGCATTGTATAAAAGCAGTCTCGCGCCGTCTATTCTCGTCTTCATTTCTGCCATTTCAAATGCTAATGCTTGGAATTTATTAAGCGTTCTTCCAAACTGTTTTCTTTGTTTCATATATACTACGGTCCGGTCAAATGCCCCCTGTGCAATTCCCAATGCTTGTGCTGCGATTCCCAGCCTTCCTACATCAAGAGCTGTCATCGCTACTTTAAAGCCTTTTCCCATCTCTCCAAGGAGGTTTTCCTTTGGAACCATACAATCTTCAAATACGAGTTCCGCTGCGATTGAGCCTCTGATACCCATTTTGTTTTCTTTCTTCCCTCTTGAAAAGCCCGGCATGCCTTTTTCTACTATAAATGAGCTGATACCTCGTGTGCCTTTTGATTTATCTGTCATCGCCATTATGACGTATACATCTGCTATTCCGCCTCCGGAGATAAATACCTTGGTTCCGTTCAACAGCCAGTGATCTCCCTTATGGACTGCTTTTGTCTGCTGCATTGCTGCATCTGTTCCGGCATTAGGCTCTGTGAGTCCAAATGCTCCTAATTTTTTACCCGACAATAAGTCAGGAAGGTATTTTCTCTTTTGTTCTTCGGTGCCATATGTAAAAATCGGCCAACAGCAAAGTGCATTGTGGGTCTGTACGATTACACCGTGTGATGCACATACCTTGGACATCTCCTCTATTGCCATGACATAGGTGACATAGTCTGACCCTGCTCCCCCATATTCTTGTGGGAATGGCATTCCCATAATGCCCAATTCCCCCAGCTTTGCCACTGTCTCATATGGATATCTTGCTTCCGCGTCCAGTTCTTCTGCTATTGGCTCGATTTCTGTTTCAGCAAATTCTTTCATCATCTTCTTGACCATTTGCTGCTCTCTTGTTAGGCTGAAATTCATTATCCTTCCTCCTTGTACATTCAATTTTGCTTTCTCATTCAAATCTCTGTCATTATGAACTTTATAATGAGGCTATTGGTTACATGGTTTTCATCTTTTAGCAAATCAGCTCTATTGAACTGAAGTGATTTTTTTGTAAACATTAACAGAGCATAGCGTTTATTTAAAAGCTGTTTGAATATATTTTCAAATTCCATGCCAATTTGGTGCTTAAAAAATCATTTTTTTATTTCATTGAAATTTCAATGTTTGAGTTGATATAAAAGCATTATTTTTTTCTTTTTATACTTTTTGTCTATGGGATATTGATGCAATATACATCATTATGCTTTTTTGCATCAAATGATTAAATAAAGAAAAAATTGCAGCCAACCATTGTGGACTGCAACTTAAACTTTTTTATTGTTATTTATTTCTTATATCAACAAGCCATCCATCCGCCATCTACTAATAAAATAGATCCATGTACATAATTTGAAGCATCAGATGCCAGATAGATTAAAGCACCCTTCATATCTTCCGGACGCCCCCATCTTCCCGCAGGTATTCTTGCTATTATTCGTTCATTTCGGATTTTATCTTCTTTGATGGCAGCAGTATTATGAGTATCCATATATCCGGGTGCTATGGCATTAACATTAATACCTCTTGATGCCCATTCATTGGACATTGCTTTGGTTATTTGCGCAATTCCACCTTTACTGGCTGCGTAGGCCGGCACAGTGAATCCGCCGGAAAAACTTAGCATAGATGCAATATTAATAATCTTTCCTTTGCCCTGAGCCAGCATTTCACGACCTGCCAATTGGCTCATAATAAAGGGAGCCGTTAAATTAACTTCCAGTACCTTATCCCAATCCTCTAATAAGAATTCCTCACATTTATTTCGAATTTGTGTTCCTGCATTATTAACAAGAATATCTATTCCACCTAAAAAATCCATTGCTTCTGAAAATGCTGTAACGATGCTTAAACGATGACTTAAGTCTGCTTTTATACCCTTTACTTTTGAGTGACTCGTATTCAATTCCTTTGCGGTTTGATAAATTGTATCGCTGCTTCCCATAATGACCATATCAACGCCTGCATCTTTCAATGCTTCTGCCATACATTTACCAAGTCCTCTGCTGCCTCCGGTTACGATAGCTTTTTTTCCTGAAATGTGAAACATGTCTGTCATGGGCTTACATCTCCTTCAATATTGTTCAAGCGTAATTTGAATAATCTATATAACATTCCCGGCATTTTTCCATTATCTTAAAAACGTATTAGGTAAAAACATTGTGATTTCAGGAACAAATGTTATTAGCAATAATGCTAAGAGCATTACAATCACAAAAGGTATAATGGCATATACAATTTCTTCAAATTTCAAATCAGAAATACCACAAGCGACGAACAAGTTAACACCTACCGGAGGTGTAATGAATCCGATTGCTAAGTTTACAATCAACATCAATCCAAAATGAACAATATCCATGCCGCAAGCGGCAGCTATGGGATAAAGAATTGGTGATAAAATTAATATAGCCGCCAAGGTTTCCATAACACAACCTACAATTAGCAGCAAGATATTCATCAAAAGCATGATAATAATAACATTATCCGTAAGCCCTAATATACCATCTGCAATCATTGTAGGAATGCGTTCAATGGTTAAGAACTTACCCAGTGTCGTACCTGTCCCTACGATTATTAACACTGTGCCCACTGTAAGGGAAGATCCAACCAACGAGTCATATATTTTTTTGAATGTCAACTCTTTGTATATAAATAACCCCGCCATTAGCCCATAAATAACTGCGATTACGGCAGATTCTGTAGGTGTGAAAAATCCCCCATAAATACCACCTAATATAAATACCGGAACCAATAGTGCCCATATTGATTTCTTAAACTCAACAACAACTCTTTTTATGCTAAATTTTTCTCCGGATCCTACAAAGCCGTTTTTCTTACTGATGTAATATGAAAGTCCAATTAATGCTGCACCCAGAACAATCCCCGGTCCAAACCCTCCCATAAACATACTCCCAATAGAAGCGCCTGTGGCTACCCCGTACATAACCATGGGGATACTGGGAGGAATAATAACGCCTAAACATCCGGAAGCCGCTATCAGTGCTACCGAAAACCTTTTTGAGTACCCTCTTTCAAGCATAGCCGGTACCATAATAGCTCCAATTGCTGCAACTGTCGCAGGTGAAGATCCGGAAATAGCACCAAAAAACATACAAGTTATTACGGTTACGATAGCAAAACCTCCTGTAAAATGTCCTACCAACGCGTTTGCAAAATCTACCAGCCGCTTTGACAACCCGCCGCTTTCCATTAAAGCACCTGCAAGTATAAAGAAAGGAATGGCCATCAATGGAAAAGAGTCACAGGTTGTAAACATATTTGCAGCAAAATAACCAAGGGGCTGTGTATCAAATGCCAGTATATAACTAATAACTGCAAGCCCTATGGCAATACCAATAGGAACATTTAAAAGTAAAAATAGAGCAAATCCACCAAACAATACAGCAACTTCCATATTGAATTATCTCCTCTCTTTAACTAGTTTCATTGTATCTTGTACCAAGCGTATAATCATAAGCAAACATCCAAACACAAAAGAGCTGTAAGGAATGACGGTAGGTATTCTCATAGCCGGTGATACTTGTTTTTGAATAAACTGTATTTTGTATAACAGCTCCATTCCATAAATAGAAATAATAATACAAAATACCATAAACAAAATATTGGATACAATATACATAACAACATGCCATTTATCTTTTATCAGCAGCATCACAGCATCTACCTTAATATGTTTTCTTCTTTTGACACCCAGCGCACATCCTATGTAAATCTGCCAAACGAACATGTACCTTGCAAGTTCTTCCGACCAAGCAGCAGGTATGCCCATTTCTCTAAAAATGATTTGTATAAAAATGATGACTGTCATTGCAGCTAAAAGTATTGCACAAAGTACTTCTTCAAAATTCGTTTCAATTTTTTTAATGATATCCATCCTGATCTCCTTTATTGTCTTATAGAGAAGATTCAAAAGATATACTTAAAATTAAATATATCTTTTGAATTAAAATTAACAATTTGTTTGGATTATTGAGCTCCAATTTCTTTTGTTAATCTATCTACTTCTTCTAGTATGACATCTACCGATACAGTTGGATTGGTAGTTTCTTTAAACCAATCATAAACAGGTTTGCACGTTTCTCTAAATGCAGCTCTTTGCTCTGCTGTTAACTCTGTGAGTTCTACCCCGCCATTGACAACAGTTGCTTTGAATTCTGCTTCTTTTTCAATGGATAACTGTCTTTGATATTCAGCTGCTATTTTTGCTGCTTCATTTATAGCAGCCTTAATATCATCTGGGTAACTTTCATAAATATTCTCATTAATTAACATGCCTGTAAAATCAAAAGTGTGGGACAAATCCGTCATATATTTCTGAACTTCATAAAATTTGTTGGTAGCAGTAATGGCATAAGGGTTGTCCTGCCCATCAACTGTTTTTTGTTGTAATGCCGTATACACCTCTGAAAAAGACATTGGTGTAGGATTCGCTCCTAAGGCTGTAAATATCTGTATATAAACAGGAGACTCCATGACACGTACCTTTAAACCTTTCATATCTTCAGGTTTTATAACAGGTCTTTTACTATTTGTAAATTGTCGGATGCCATTTTCAAAATATGCAATGGTTCTAATACCGGTTTGCTCTGCTACCGTATCGCTGAGCAACTGTCCAACCTCGCCGTCAGCAAAGGCATAAGCAATCTCTCTAGTGGGAAAAAGGAAAGGTAAACCAATAGCCATATAGTCTTCTGTGAAACTTGCTAAAGGTACCAGCGAAGATTCACACATATCCAGATTGCCTAATTGAACCGCTTCCATTAATTCTCTGCCGCCTCCTAATTGACCATTCGGATATACCTCAACAACCACTTTATTGTCAGTAAGTCTTTCTAACTCTTCTTTAAATTTGTATTGTGCTTGAGTAATTGGATGATCATCTGGAACCGTTCCTGCAAATTTGATAGTAATGGTTTCCTCAACAGATGAAACCTCTTCGGCAGATGAAACCTCATCCTTAGTTTCACCGCCTCCACATGCAGCAAGTGAAAATACCATAGTTAGTGTAATCAATAATACTAAAATATTCTTTATTTTCATAAGTAAAACCTCCGTAAATTTGTTTAAGTAAAGACCTAACTTTCCTCCTCCCCTTTATGATTATTTAGTTGAGTTAAATGCAAAATTTTGTGTACTTGCAATAACCAAATTTTATGTATAGAAACATTTTACTATCAGTACTATCAGTATTCTTAAGCAACTTATGTGCCATAGCACCGGCAAATAAAATAATGAAAAAATACATTGAAAATTTAACATTGTCTTAACACATTTGAAATAATTATTGAAATAAAAAAATAGAATTATAGATGCTGTACTGCATCCGTATGATTTGCTGCATCAAGTCAATTCTCATTGAATCACATATCACCATTTACTAATTTCAATAGCTTTCATCCAAATTAAGCGGAACCAGCAACTCAAAATAATTTGCTGGTTCCAATATATAAAATATTTGGGGGAGACTAAATAATATTTTTATTTACATACGCGCAATATTGATGCCAATAAAAAAGGAGGCCGGTTTTTGCAAAAAATTTATATAGGAGTAGATTTTTTTATCTACTCCCACGGTATTAAGTTCCATTATAAACTGTATTTTTTAAGTTTTCTCACCACTGTAGACTGGTTAAGTCCCAGGTGTTCTGCCATTTCTCTGGTGGTTCTGTATTTTTGTTTGGTTTTCTCCAGCAGCTTCTTCTCTAAATATTCTACTGCTAAATCCATTGTTATTTCATCACTGTCGGTTATCAAGTCAATGGTTTTTTTAATGATGCCTCCTCCACCGGACTTCCACGGCAGATCATCTATTTGGAGGTATTCATTACTGCTGACTACCACCATATTCTCAATGATATTTTTCAATTGACGTACGTTTCCCGGCCAATGATAGGCTTGGAGTTCTTTGGTTACATCATATGTTAATATTTTATTCTGACTGTATTTCTGGTTAAAACGACTAAGAAACAGCATACTAAGAGGGCCTATATCTTTCTTCCTTTGCCTTAACGGCGGCACCTTTATCTGCACAACATTCAACCGATAATATAAATCTTCCCTAAATGTCCCTTGTTCTACCATCTCTTCTATATTTCTATTGGTAGCAGCAATAATCCTGATATCAATATCTTTAGGATGTACAGAACCGACTCGGGTAATTTGCTTGGTTTCAAGAACACGCAAAATTTTGACCTGAAAATCTAATGAAATTTCACCAATTTCGTCCAGAAAAACAGTCCCCCCATTGGCGGTTTCCAGTAAGCCTTCTTTCCCTAATGAAGAAGCTCCTGTAAAAGCGCCTTTCTCATATCCAAATAATTCCGATTCCAGTAGATTATCCGGTATAGCGCCGCAGTTAATGGTGATAAAGGGTTTGTCCTTTTTAATACTATTATTATGAATAAATTTAGCAACTTCCTCTTTTCCTACTCCGGATTCTCCCACAATCAAAACGGTTGCTTGAAAATTTGAGACTTTATTGGCAAGGGAAAAAACGTCCTTCATGGCTTCGCTGACTGCAATAACAGAATGATTATCGTTATTTTGCTGTGAATTGATTAAATCGGTATTTTTCTGTATATAAAATTGCTCTCTAACTTGAGATTTTAATAATTCCTCTCTTAGACTATAAATTTCTGTTATATCTCTGACATTAATAACAACTTTTTTAATATTACCCTTTTTATCAAAAATAGGCATTCCGGTAACAATAATATTTTTTCCTTTCTGGGTGACTTGTTTCTTAGATACGGCTCTTCTCTCTTCCATTACAACAAAAGCCACTGAATTTGGCATCCAAACAGGATTTATCAATTCCCTCATATTCTTACCCATAATTTCTTCGACTTTTATAGCTGTGATTCTTTCATAGGAATGATTCACATACAATACATTTCCTTCTCCATCTGTTACCAATACACCATCATAGGACCCGTCAAGGATTTCTTTTAATTCATCGTTGCTGCCTTTGGTTCTCTTAAGATTTTCAGATAATTCAACGCTCTCTTTGGTATCTATCATTAAAAAAATTTTTACATCTTCACTTTCAACTGTAAATTGCTTAATTTTAATATTCAATCCGTTAATTTTAAGGTTGAGAAGAGATTCTTCATTTATATGATTATTACTTTTCAATTGAGGAAATTTTTTTATAAGATTTTTACCAATAATATCTTTTTCTTTAAAATTAGTTATTTCTTCTGCGGATTTATTAATATAGATGTCATTATAGGTCCTGTCCGTAACAATAATTCCGTTGGGGGTATGAGTGATGATTGCTTCAAATATATCTTGGTTAACGGCCATTTTTGCTGCTGATTTATCTTCCAAAGCATCTACTCCTCTCAACTATTCATTTCGAATTCTTAGCATTATTTTATCAGTCATACAAATTATAATCAATCACCCAAAATATATTGCAAGTTTAATGCCATCTTACTATTTTGGTTTTGACCTTTTGCATTTCATAAAAATGCCTAAAATCAAAACTACCCTATAAGTGGGTAGTTTATCAAGTCACGTCATAAAAAATATTTTATGAAAGTATTTAAAAATTTGAATATATTTTAGAAATAATTTCTGTTCTACTATTCCCATCCATTTTTTTGAATATATTTTTAATATGTTCTTTGATGGTGTATATGCTAACAGATAATTGATTTGCAATTGCTTTATTGCTCAATCCTTTTGTAATTAACAATAATATCTCTTGTTCTCGTTCAGTAAGATTATATTCATTGATTATTTCATGCATACTAATGGTTGAAATCTTTTTAAACCAATTTTTATCATAAATATAGACCATATAATAAGTTTTCATTAAATTGTTATCTTCAATTTCTCCGGATGGTATGATTTCAATAATATAGGATGTAATATATTTAAATATGGACGTTTCATTAATGACAGCTGTTTTATTATTCAGTTCATTGGTAATGATATCCTTAAACTCACTGATTATGTCATCTAAAACATATTTACCGGTAATTTCATACATATATTTTAAAGACTTTTTATTAAAGTTAATTAAATTAAAATCTGAATCAAATATTAAATATCCAAAATGCATATTTTCTTTAGATCTATTAAATAAATCCACTTCATATTTCAAACGCCTATTTTCCATTATGATTTTATACTGGAAATTAAAAATTTTACACAGATATACTGCTAATTCTCTTTCTCGTGGTTTAAAATTACCTTTTTCATATTTACGCAGCAGTCTTATTCCATCTCCATTGTCATTTATCACCAAAGACATATTCCAGTACAAACCATTTTTTTCTATAAAATCGCAATATTCAATGTTTTTGTAACCGCCTTCATTATAAATGTCTGTAAGGAGTACAACACGTTGACCGCTGCTCAAATTATTTTTATTGAGATATTCTAAAACCAAATCTTTTTTATAGAAATAATCAGCATACTCATTAATCATTGTATTTTCAATATTATATCCAACAATATTTTGCAAATCACCGTTATCTGTAAAGGATAAAAACATACTATGCTCAAAGTCAAAAATATTATGCAGCAAATTTAAAACATAGTATTCAAAATCATGCAGTTTGCTATCCATTAAAGCCATATTAAATCTAGATAATTTTTTATAATCTTCAGAAGTCAATATTTCAGCCATTTTCTAACCTCCAAATTCTTTTCTGTGATTATAAAACTATTATAGTATATTGTAATAGTTGTTTCAAACCTCTTATGGGTAGCGGTAGGCGTATTGGATACCCAGAAAAACTATATCAATAATTGCTAGAAAAAAGTAACTGTTAATTTCATCTTTTTAATATCTTCATACTTCCTGATGAGGTTTGAAGCAGCACTTTATTATTTTTGCTTCCTATTTGTCCATTTATATTTTTTTTATCAGTTATTTTAATCGGAAAATCACATTCGAAGCTTCCTGTGGAAGTTTTGGCTTCCAGTAAAAACTCAGCCCTACTGGGAAGCTCTAATACGATACTTCCTACTGTCGTTTCTATACTTACGTTTTGATTTTCAAAGTCATCGTAGGCTACCATAACTTTTCCTGACTTCCCTTTTATATCCAAGTTGCCGCTAGTATTTTTCAAAGTAATGCTGCCTCTGGGATTTTCGATTTTACCATCTTTAACAATACACTCCTCTATGTTAATTGATGATGTTTTTCCTTTTATTTGTAATTCTTCTGCATTTAATTTCTTTATATTAACTTTTCCTGAAGTGGTCTTCATAAAAAACTTTTTTGCATTTAATCGGTCAATATCCAGTTTTCCTATACTGCCATTATAAATAATACTTTCTAAACTTAAAGCGTCTATCTTTACAGGACTCATACTCGTATTAATAGAAAGATTTTTCTCAGATTTCTTTGGAATATATATATCCAAAGTAATATCTTTATATAGTGGTATTGAAGTTTGATCTTGTGTTTTGATAACAAGCGTTTTGTTATGGATTTCATGTACAATGTTTATACCCTGCATTGCTTTACCATGAAGTTTGACCTTGACCTCGCTGCCTTCTTCGCTTTCTATAAAATGCGCCTTTTCCCTATTCAAATATACCTGTATTTCATTAATATCCTCCAGAGAAACGTATTTTTCTTCATTGATATCTCTCATCATAATTAATCCTCCAATTCCTAAAATACTCAAAATTAGTATTACTCTAATTATTATTTTCTTATAAAGTTTACCTTTCACTTTTCAGCCTCCTTTTGTTTCGCTCAACTCTTTATACTCTCCTCACTTTATTTCTTATGTTTTGAATGAATGAATATTTTTTAATTCATTCATATAGGGTTAAAAAAAGGTACTTCACTGTATCCTTTTTATTTTGGCATATCAGTCAAGCCTTTTATTATGAACTCTGCTAAATACTCTACTATATCTGGAAAATGACGAATACCAATCTCTTCTTTATGAATATCCACATAAGATATTGAGTTAAAAAGAACAAGTATAAACTCATCATCCAAATCGTTCCTTATTTTCTTTTCAGCCTTCCATTTCTTAATCAACTCTGCCAAACCGCTATTGGATTGTTTAAGGGTGCTTTCTATTCCCCCTTCTTCAAAAAACTCTTTCTCCAGTTTGCTAAAGAGATCTCTGTTATACCATTCCTTCAGTATTGGGTTAGAATTCATACTATTTAAACCCTGTGTAATGGCTTCTTTAACTACTTTTACGGGATCATCATTCATGTCAATAGATTCCATGATGCTCTTTCTTAATTTTTCGTTTTCTTTTAAATAAATATCAATGAAAAGCTTCTCTTTTGATGGATAGTAATTATAAAATGTCCCTACAGCTATTCCAGCCATTTTTGTAATGTCGGAAATATTGGTATCTTTAAAGCCTTTTGAACTAAATATAGCTTTACCGCAATTAAAAATATTAGCCTTTTTATCTTCCATTCTATTAGCCTCCAAAATATGAATGAATTATTATATATTCATTCATATTGTAACACAGTAATAATTTCATGTCAATTTAACTATGATATTTTATCTATTCCTCACACCAACGGTATTTTTTATTTTGGCGTAGTGTACCCATATCCTTATTTATTTTATTTTTCTTATCTTTTCCGAAATTTCCTTTCCGGTCAAGTCATATTCATCAGTGGATAACCATAATTCATAAACATGCTTATCTTTTTCATACGTAAATATTATTCTTTCACCCCATATATTATTATCTTTTAAGACATTAAGTACCTTTTTAATAACCATAATAGGTTGTTCTACATCATCTTTTAAATTTATATTTATTTGAGTATATTGCCCATTACTTTCAAAAGGCATTTTCCCTGAGCCTGTCACACTTCGTATATGGTTTTCTATGTCATTGCTATCAAATATGCCTTTTATTTTAGCATTGTATTGGTTTCTGTTTTTATTTTCAAGATAATTCTCTCTAATTTTTTTTGTATTAAAACTCTTTGAAATTGTAAAGTGAGTTCCATCATCTAAACAGGTTACTCCCCCATAAAACTTACCATAAATAGGATCAATTTTTGTAAATCCAACCTTAAACGATTGGTCTAAATATTTTTCTTCTAAATATTTTGTAAACTCCCCTCTAACACCCAAAAGAAATATAAATACAGCCAAACAAACAGCCCCCAATATTCCTAATACACTGATCAAATACATTTTTCTATTTTTATTCATAAATACCTCTCCATCTTTTTCTTTTAGATTACATCAATTTCAAATTGTTAAACAACTTGTCCTGTTGTGGATAATGGGTAATTCATCATGTTAACGTGTCATTTAGAACCGTCCCCAATCACATATCGGGCTAATCTTTCTGAAAGAGTACCTGTATGTAGTTCAAAGAGATGATTATCAAAGTCATAAAAGTATAACGAACGTCCTTCCCCTTCAACTCTTGGTCGAGACACCCTTATATCCAATCCTAATGCTTGTACTCTTTGTGAATAATATTCAAACTCTTTTTCAGATATTTTAAATGCAATATGATTATAAGTTTGCTCAGGAAGTGACTCACCTTCCATGATTACAATCCAATGACTGTTTATTAAGAAAAATTTTTCTCTTGATATTGAAAATGTTATGTCTCCGCTAGAATATATTTCTTTAGCATCAAATATTTCTGTAAAAAATGTGGATGCACGCTCCAAGTCTTTCACAATAAAAGTTAAATGACTGATCCCTTCAATCATGTTTAGGTTCTCCTATCTATTTTATTTGTACAATAAAGCTCGTACCTATAATACTTAATAATATGTTTTATGTATAACGATACTTCATCATGTTAACCTGTCATTTAGAACCGTCCCCAGCCACATGGTACGGTTTTCCGTATCATATCCTAAATTATATTCTAAATTCAACTTCCATTATAGACATTATCTAAGTATTAATTCCTATATCATTCAAATTGCATAACAAAATTATACATTATTTTCGAATATGTTTCAAAATTGATTGTTTCATGATGGGTTTTAAAATTAAACATTTTCAAAAGAATAATATATAAAAAACCGATATATTAGATCGTATGAAAAAATATTTAGATAATAATAAAGAAAGTGAATTTGATTCGTCAAAAATGAAGAGATACAGTGGAGGGGAGTTAAGACCAATGGGTAGTATATAATTTACTTTCCAAAATGCTTCTCCCTAAGCTCACTGAATGCCACTTCGGCATCTAGTACATTACCTTCGGAAAGATCCTTTTCCGCTTCTGATAGTTTTTGATATAGTTCTAACTTAGCAATCAATTTCTCATAGGTTTCCATACTCATAAGTGGCATATTGACACTCTCCTTTTTATATTCCATGGCATAATTGCGCTATGAAATATAAAATCATTGACGTTCCTCAATACAATAAAAAAACATACTAGATTTTCACACTAATATGTTTCTTCACTTTGTTTAGCCGGTTTCTTTTACTTTAAATTTAAAACAAACTTTTCTATTCTATCTAGCCCTTCTTTGATATTATCCATTGAAGTGGCATATGAAAGGCGGATATAGTTGTCAGCGCCAAAAGCTATACCGGGAATCACTGCTACTTTTTGGTTTTCAAGCATAAATGAAGCCACATCCATGGATCCGTTTATTCTATTGCTGTTATATGCTTTGCCGATGATTTCTGAGATGTTGACCATGACGTAGAATGCACCTTCTGGCTTTCGACATGTAAGGTTGGCTATGGCATTAACTCTGTCTACCATAAAGTTTTTTCTTTCATTGAAAGCTTTGACCATTTCTAAAATCGATTCATCGCCGCTTGTTAGTCCTGCAATGCTGGCATACTGTGCAACCGTATTGGGATTAGAAGTGGCATGGCTTTGAATATTGGTCATGATTTTAGATATTTTCTCAGTGGAAGCAGTGTATCCTATTCTCCAACCTGTCATAGCATAACCTTTTGACATCCCGTTTACAATAATGGTAAGTTCCTTTATCGTATCCCCCATAGCGGCTATGCTCATATGCTCTCCGTTATATATTAACTTTTCATATATCTCATCCGATATAACAAAAATATTTTTCTCAACAGCTAATTCAGCCAGCTCTTGTAATTCTTCCTTTGTATATACCGTCCCCGTAGGATTATTGGGACTGTTTATAAGAATGGCTTTTGTCTTATCGGTTATGTTAGCTCTCAGAATTTCTATATTATATTTAAACCCCTCTTCTTCTTTCGTTTCAACCAAAACCGGAACCCCATCCGAAAGCTTCACAAGCTCCGGATAACTCACCCAGTAAGGTACCGGGATGATCACTTCATCCCCAGGATTTAAAATGGCTTGGAAGGCATTGTAAAGCGAGTGCTTTGCGCCATTTGATACAACAATGTTCTCCGATTTGTACTCTAAATTATTTTCATTTCTAAACTTATCACAAATGGCTTGTTTAAGCTCCGGCATCCCGGCAGCTGCTGTGTAACCTGTTTTTCCACTTTCTATGGCATCAATAGCTGCAGATCTTATATGCGCCGGCGTTTTAAAATCCGGTTCACCGGCACCAAAACTGATAATGTTTTCCCCATCTGCCTTCATTTTTTTTGCTTTAGCTGTAATGGCTAAAGTCATAGATGGTGATATAGCTTGATTTTTCAAAGAATACTTACTATCCATCTTCTGCTCTCCTAATTCTTTATTTTAAACCTTATAAGCTTACTTTAACATAGCTTTATATGGTAAGGCAATCTGCTTGCATAGGATATTTCAAACAATCATCCATTTTGGGTTCTTCCATCAGATATTTTACCTCTGCAAGATTATCCCCTTTACTTACAGCCCACATCAGTTTTGCAACGATGGCTTCTGTGTTCATATTTTTTGCAAATATTATATTGCTTTGGATGAGCTTTCTTCCCACTTCATAGATTTCAAAATCGATACCTTCCTCTAAACACTGTGTGGTAACCACTACAGGCATACCGTTCTCTACAAGTTCCTTTACTTTTGAAATGATATCGTTATTCTCAAAGGGTATTCCTCCGGTTCCAAAGCTCTCTATAATGAGTCCCTTATAATTGTCTTTTATGAAATCAAATATTTTGGTGTCCATCCCAGGAAACAGCTTCAAAACCATAATATCCGTACAAAGCTGAGTATCTACTGAAAATTCGCCAAAGGCAACCTGAATAAACTTTCGTTCTAGGTCGTGGTTATGATATACTTTTCCAT
>JANQMT010000020.1:0-32406 GCA_028279945.1 Clostridia bacterium | reverse complement strand
AAATACAATCCTTCCCAAATGGTTGTGGATGTAAAAGATTTATATGTGTCATTTCGTACATTTAAAGGCTATTTAAAGGTGCTCAATGGTGTTAATCTGCAAGTGCTTCGCGGTGAAAAGATCAGTATTGTGGGAGAAACCGGCTGCGGTAAAACCACTACTGTCAATGCCATTGCACAGATTTTGGCACGCCAAGCAAGGGTAGACGGCGGTGAAATCTTTTTCAAAGGGAAAGACGAATTTAAAATGTCTCCCAAGGAAATCAAAAACCTGCGTGCCAAGGGTATATCTGTTATCTTTCAGGATCCTATAGCCGCATTAAATCCTGTATTTACCGTTGGGACTCAGATGAAAGAGGTTATTTACTATTCAGGGATAGAGGGTGCATCCAGTAAGGAAGTGCAGCAGGAAAGAGTAATAAATGCCCTTAAAGAAACCTCTCTTCCTGATCCGGAACGTATCATGAAGAATTATCCCTTCCAGCTCAGCGGGGGGATGCGGCAGCGTATTTGTATAGCCATGTCTCTGGCAACACCTAGAGATCTGGTCATCGCCGACGAGCCTACTACAAATCTGGATGTCACAATACAGGATCAGGTCCTTAAAACCTTAAAGCAAAGAGTTGATGAAAAAGATAGTGCACTAATACTTATCACCCATTCACTGGGTGTCGCCAGGGAGGTTGCAGATAGGATATATGTCATGTATGCGGGAAATATGGTTGAAACAGCCACTTCAAAAGAATTGTTCAAAGAGGCATTGCATCCTTATACTCTGGGATTAATGAGCTGTATTCCAAAGCTTTCCGGGGGTGGCATATCAGAGGGTATACCGGGGCGTATCCCCAATTATCTCGACCCTCCGAAAGGATGCCGTTTTGCGCCGCGATGTTCAAAAGTAATGGATATATGCCATAAAGTAAAACCACCAATGTTTGAGCCGATACAAGACCACCAGGTAGCATGTTTCTTATATGACGGAACAGAAGGGAGTAACAAATGCTAGAAGATATCTTAAAGGTAAACAGCCTGAAAAAATATTTTCCCATCAGCGGAAAGGGGAATAAGAACAGGTTTGTTAAAGCGATAGACGGAATAAATTTTACTCTGCAAAGTGGCGAAACTCTGGGGTTGGTCGGCGAGTCCGGATCAGGTAAAAGCACAACTGCTTATACGGTGGTGGGCATGTACGGTATAACAGAAGGTGTTCTGAGCTTTAAAGGACAAGACATCGGTATGGTAACAAGGAAGCGCCCCTTAAATCTGAAAAAGGAAATACAAATGGTATTTCAAGACCCGGGCACATCCTTGAATCCTCAGCGCACAGTATATAAAATTCTGGAACTTCCCCTTAAGATACACAAGATATGCCCCCCTAAAGACTATCCACAGGCAATAGCGAAACTAATGGATATGGTGGAGCTGCCTCATGAATATATACATAAATATCCCGGAATGCTGGGAGGCGGAGAAAAGCAGATGGTGGCAATAGCTCGAGCTTTGGCTACCAGGCCGTCAATGATTGTATTAGATGAGCCCACCAGTGCATTGGATGTTTCGGTTCAGGCAAAAATTATCAACATGCTCATAAGGTTGCAAAAGGAGATGAAGCTTTCCTATTTATTTATAACGCATGACTTAAGTCTTATGAGGAATTTGGCCGACCGAGTTGCCATAATGTACTTGGGCAAGATTGCAGAAATCGCGCCGACGGACAACTTTTTTCAAAACCCGCAGCATCCATATACGCAGATGCTGTTATCTTCTATACCGGTGGTAAGTGAAGAAGAAGAAAAGTATAAGCCCAAGCGTATACATTCACAGGGCGAAATACCAAGCCCTGTGAATGTACCAAAAGGTTGCAGCTTTAATTCCCGTTGCCCATTTGTTATGGAAATATGCAAAGAAATTGATCCACAAATGCTGCATTATGACGGAAATCATAGTGTCAGATGTCATTTGTGTTCTGAACAGAAAGGTAGATAATAGTAATGAAAAAATTTGAACTAAAAACCCATCAAGATATAGAAGATTTTCTCACCGGATGCGCTTTTTTCAGCACCGGGGGAGGAGGAGAGGTTAACACCGGCCGTGCCGCTTTGATAGAGACTTTGGAAAGCGGCCATAGGATAACGCTTATGGACCCGGAAGAAATACAAGAGGATGATTTTTTTTGTACAGTATTTTTTATGGGGAGCATAGCGCCCAAAAGCCCTAAAATATTGGATGAGATGAAAAAAAAAGGATTTGAAGACCGCAAATATTCTGAAACGGAAATGCTTGTGAATGCAGTTGATAATCTGGAAAACTATATAGGCAAAAAAGTAAAAGGGCTGTATGTAGCAGAACTGGGAGGATCCAATTCTGCATGCTGTATGGCTGCTGCATATCGAAAAGGAATTCCCGTATTGGACGGTGACTGTTCAGGACGTGCAGTTCCTGAAATGATCCATGGACTTCCGGCTATACATGGTAGGAATTTTTTGCCTGCGGCTTTTGTTGATTCATGGGGCAATACCACTATTACCACATATGCCTTTAATTATTCTGCTATGGAGCGGATAGGAAAAATGTTAAGTAATGCTTCATACGGAGAGGTTGCAGAAGCGGCCTGCCTTATGAGCGGAAAAGACATAAAGGAATCTTTAGTGACTTATACCCTATCCCAGTGTTTTGATATAGGCCGTATTATAAGATTGGCACGTGAAAAGGATGAGAATCCTTGTGAAGCGGGAGCTGAAGCAGCTGGAGGATATTTTATAGGAAAAGGCATAATTACAAAGAAAGAAACTGAGGACAGAGAAGGATATTACTGGGGAACCTACAATGTGAAAGGTATGGATGATCTTAAAGGGAAAAGTTATAAAATATGGTTTAAAAATGAGAATCATGTTCTATGGGAGAATGATATTCCCATAGCTACAAGTCCTGACATGATTATACTTTTAAGATGGAGAGACGGCCAGCCTTTATCAAACACCCACCTTTCTCAGGGTGAAGAGATTGGAATGATCATTGTTCCGGCAAGAGATCAGTTTTTATGTGATAATGCAATAGCCGCTTTAGGTCCAAGACATTTTGGATTTGATTTTGATTATAAGCCTATTACTCAAAGGATATAATGCTTGGTATATGCTGATACATTTGATAAATTAATAGTATTTTTTATAAAATGCACGATTTGCTATAGTTGAGATCGTGCATTTAGTATTTGTATAAGGCCCTTTTCAAATATTGTTTGATTCATCAACCATTAAGCAAGCCTAAATGGTTGATGGGTGTGGCAATATGTAAACATATAGCATTTTTGAAACACCTTATGGCCTTTGATAACCTATAAAATATAGCATTTATGCTACTATATCATGACTATTTTATGTTATTGTCAATAAACCAAGGTCAAACAGAAGGGTTTTGGGAAAAAACTACGTTGGTATGAAAATTGCTCTGATAATTTGCAAAGAAAAAAGAGGTGAAAGCGAAAATAAAAAGGGAGGAGGCAAATTATGTATTTAACAAACGAGGAGCAGCTTGTTTTGGAAGGCGCTAAAGGAGATGCGCCAAAGTTGGCCATGGAAATCCTGAAAAAAATAGGAGAAATTAATGAGGCTGAGCGATTGATTCCTATTGAAAGTGTCCATCTTGTTCTTCATGCGTATAAAAGTGCATTTGATGCCGGAGTGGATGCAGCTGAAAAGATTGCGGCTATGGGAGGAAAATTTGTTGTGCCTACAACCATTGATCCATATGGAATGGATGCTAAAGATTGGAAAGCGGCAAGAACACCTGAGCATTATGCTGTTCAGCAAATCAGACTTGCCGATGCGGTGATGAAATTGGGCGTGCTGCCGGTTTGGACGTGTACCCCGTATTTTGGATTTAATCTTCCAAAGCTTGGTGAGCATATTGCCTGGTCGGAGTCTTCTGCAGTGGCATATGCGAATACTGTAATAGGAGCTAAAACCAATCGGCAAACGGCCATTGTTGACATCTGCTGCGGGATATTGGGAAAAACACCTGAAACAGGAATGCATTTACAAAAGAACCGATATGGCGACGTATTGGTCTTATTAAAACTGGATAGGGAATTAAAGTCATGGGAGTACTCTGCTCTTGGATATCGTCTGGGTAAGGAACTTGGCAGCAAAATAGGTGTGGTTGATGGTATGCTGGGCAGCGTAAAAAATGAGGATCTCAAATCATTATGTGCTGCAGCTGCTGCTTCGGGATCGGTTACCTTATTGCATATAATAGGCGTTACGCCTGAAGCGAGAACCATGGATGAAGCTTTTGGCAGCAACAAGCCTATGGAGGAAATTATCATTACAGAAGAGGATTTATTGGAAACACGGAGTGAGATGTGTACGGTTAAGGAAGGGAAAGTTGATTTTGTTACATTAGGCTGCCCCCATTACACCATAAATGAAATGATTTATGTTAATGATTTGTTAAAAGGAAGAAAAGTCAATCCGGAAACAACTTTTTGGATATATGCCAATAGCTATGCTATTGATCTTGCAGAAAAAATGGGGATTCGTCAAAACCTTGAAGAAGCAGGAATCGTCATCAGAGAGGAAACCTGTATGATCATTTCACCTATTTCAGAATGGGGATTTAAAACCCTCATGACTGACTCGGGGAAATGTTCATATTATGGTCCTGCGGAATGTGGAACGGATATTATTTTTGCCAGCGTTGAAGAGTGTGTTGAGACGGCAGTATCCGGTGAATTTATAAAATGATTATTGGAGGTGAGACAATGAAGAAAATTACCGGCAGAGGGATATTGGATGGGAAAGTAAGAGCGGAAGCAATTGTTTCATCACAGCCATTCGGCTTTTTTGGAGGGGTTGATCCCTCAACAGGCATTGTTATAGACAAAAGGCATCAACTCTTCGGACAAAGCATTAAAGGCAAAATCTTTATTTATCCGGAAGGAAGAGGATCCACCGTTGGTGCGGCTATTATGCTGGAACTAGCTAGGACTGGCTGTGCCCCTGCTGCAATTGTTAATGTTAAGATCGAGACCATTACAGCTGCAGGAGGCCTGTTAGCAAAAAAATTCTATAATCTGGATATTCCTATGGTAGATCGGTTTTCAGAAGATCCGGTCAAACTGATCAAAACCGGAGATACAGTTGAAGTTAACGGAACAACAGGCGAAGTTACAATCTTAGTCGTTTCTTAATGTGACATTCAAAGATGAAAAGATCGTAAAAAATAATGCAAAATATAAAAGAAAGGAGAGAATGTGGAAACTGAAAGAAGGTTTTAAACCGTACTGTATCATCAATCTAATATTATGTAGGAGGTTATTTATGAAGAATAGACAAAAATGGACTGTGTTTATAATGGTTAGTTTACTCCTAATGGCAATTTCAGGCTGTGGTGGGGCAGCACCTTCATCCGATGATTCAGATAATGCTGAAAAAGAAGTACATACAATGAAACTGGCATATTCATATCCTGAAACGGCACAACATGGGATAAATATGAATTATTTTAAACAGGTTGTTGAGGAAGAAACAGATGGAAGAATAGAAGTAGTCATTTTTCCCAATGCACAGTTAGGAGCGGAAGACAAACAAATCGGCATACTTCAGTCAGGTGCTGTTGAAGCCATATACAGCATCAACGGTTCAATGGAAACCATATGTCCTGAAGAAGCAATTTATACACTGCCTTTCTTCTGGGTCACCGAACCTGGAAAATCAGAAGAGTTTAAAATAGCTGCTGCATGGGATAGCCCTATTGAAAGTTGGTTAAGAGAAAAACAAGAAGAGGAAGGAATTTATAGACTTGGAAATATTACAACTCAAATTGGGCAGTTTGTTGCTGCTAATAATGTACATGAAATAACCAGACCGGAAGATATGAAAGGCATGAAAATCAGACATTCCGGAGGGATGGTTGCTACTATGACCATCGAAAAATTAGACGCAAATCCCATTACGGTTGCAGGCAGCGAAGTTCCTGTTGCATTATCTCAAGGGATTATGGATGGCTTGCAAACTTCAGCAAAGCATTACCATGATAATTTGTGGCATACTAAATATCTGAATGCTACGCATATGAAGTGCTATAGCATACCCCTTATTCTTAACCTTGCGTGGTATGAGGCTTTGCCCCAAGATTTACAAGATATCCTGCAAACAGTTGTAATGCCAAAAGTACAGGAATGGGCATATCATGAAACAAGCATGGGTGACATCAGAAGTTTAGAAGAGATGAAAGAAGAACCATATAATGTGGAAGTTGTTATTAATACGCCGGAAGAGGTTGAAGAATATTGGGCAAATTATAACAATCTTAGAGAAGAAGGCCTAAAGCTATACCTGGAAAAAACAGGAGATAACGGATTGTATTTGGTTAATGAAGTAATAAAAATAAAGAAAGAACTGGGACATGTCATTCCTGAAATTCCTCAAGTCAAGTAAAATCAGTATCCACAGAATTGCGGATAAGCCGCACGGATTTATCCGCTTATTCTTTCTAGGAGGTCTAATTTGAAAGATAGAATATTGAATATTGAGCGTGGTTTAACGAAAATTATATTAACCATCTGCGTGCTGGCTATAATAGTTGGAACCGGGATGGTATTTACCATTACCATTGCCAGGTATTTCTTTGGAATTTCATGGGAGTGGGCCGAGGAGCTTTCACGATATTGTATTATTTTTGCGGCATTACTGGGAAGCGGACCTATGGTGTTCAAAGAGACACATATTTGCATGAGTATTATTTCAGAGAAGATTCAATCAAGAAAATTACTGCTGATGCATCAATTGTTAACTGCAGTTTGTGTTCTTATCATTACAATTCTTTTATTTATCTGGGGTGTGGAGCTGGTTCTAGCTTCAAATATGAGAAGTTATTCACTGATTTTTACTATGAAAGCAATATATGCTATGATACCTATTTCCATGGCTGTAAGCATTTTATATTGTGTTCTAAAAATTCTAGCTGTCTTATTTAGTATAAATGAAACGCCTAAGGGCGGTGAAATGAAGTTATGATAGCAATAGGATTTCTCATTACAGTCGGGTTGTTTATATTAGGTATCCCCATTTGGACAGCGCTTTCGCTAGGTGCAGTATTTCTCATCATATTTGTCATCGGTTTACCGGTACAAAATGTTCCCATTACCTTTTTTAACGGAATAGACAGTTTTACTCTAATGGCAATAACCTTCTTCTTGTTAGCGGGAGCGGTAATGGCTTACTGCGGTCCATCCCTGTATATTTTTAATGTTGTAAATTCGTTTTTCGGCAAACGACGAGGAGGATTAGCAATAACATCTGTTGTGATGTGTATGATTTTTGCTGCAATTACAGGATCCAGTACAGCTACATTAGCGGGAGTTGCAGCTCTTGCAAGGCCTGAAATGCTTAAAAAGGGATATAGTAATGACTTTATTGCCTCTTTGTTAGCAGCCTCATGTACGCTGGGGCAGATGATACCGCCTAGCATCTTAATGATTTTGTACGGTGTTATGGTACAGCAAAATACGGGAACATTGTTTATTTCCGGTATTATTCCCGGCATTATCAGCGGAATTGTTTTATGTGTTATGGCTTGGTTGAATAGCCCAAAACCGGATAAAAACGAAATCATCGAAAACCCAAAACTGTATTCTTGGAAAAATAGAGGGAAATCATTAGTTCTGGGATTCCCGGCACTAATTATGCCGGTAGCCGTGTTAGGTTCTATTTATGCAGGCGTGGTAACACCTACTGAAGCAGGCGCTCTTGCTGCAGTATACAGCTTATTTATTGCATTTATTTATCGTAAGCTTAACTGGAAAACGTTTAAAGCATCTATTGTCAGCACAGTGACGTCAAATTCTATGATTTTTATCTTGGTTGCAGGTGCCATATTGTTTGCCAATCCCATTACTTTCCTCAGGATTCCGCAGCAGATCAGCGAAATAATAGTAGGTATGGGTCTAACTGCCACTCAATTAATGTTTGCATCTGCCATATTGTTCATACTATTTGGCATGGTGCTGGACGTAATTCCGATTTTGTACCTTACAATTCCTGCGCTCTATCCTGCACTATTAGCAGTGGGTGTAGATTTAATTCACTTTAATGTTGTGATGATTTTATGCATGCAGATCGGGCAGATAAGCCCTCCTTTTGGGACAGCTTTATATGTTTCGGCAGGTGTCTGTGATGCTTCTGTTGAAAATGTATCAAAAGGTGTTATTAAATATATTATTGCCTATGCTGTGATAACCGCAATTATTATTTTAATACCGGGGCTGTCTTTATGGCTGCCATATGTATTAAATTAACCTCACCTTTTTCTTCTTATGGGCATAATTGAAAATCCTAGATTTTTCTGTTATTATAGCATATATTCACAGATTCACAAAAGCACGGAAAGGGTGAGGTGAACAAGGATGGAAATGCTCAGGATAATGGAAGCCCAACAGTCTCACAATACTGAGTCGGATGGGATTATGTATGATGAAAATGTATATATGATTCATCTTGACGAGATTGAAAAATATCAGGATAACATTCCAATTATTAATGAAGCAAATATCATTATCGGACAAATCAAAAAGGATTTACTGATTAAGACTTTGCGGGCAGACAATTTTGATATGATTTGCAGTATACTGGATTTTCTTCCCACCGGTATTGTTGCAATTGACACAAAAGGGACAGTTTTTTATGCCAATGAAGAATACGCTAAACTCCTGGGTAAATCTCTAAAAGACATCATTGGAAATTCCATCAATAATCTTACTGCTAATTCTGCTATTATGAGTGCTGCTAAAATGGGTGAAAGAATTGTGATGGAAAAACGATATTTAGAAACCATTGGAAAGAACGTTTCCGGCTTAATATACCCTATCTACATTAAAAAGAAGCTCAAAGGGGCTGTCTCGATTTTTAGTGATACCACCATTGAGGACTTAAAAGATAAAGTGGAAGAGGTTCGCTCTGAAGTTCTTTACTTAAGGCAGCAATTAAAGCTTGAAAATCAAGAAGATTCAGTTGCTATTGTGGGCCAGAGTCATTCGTTTTTAAGGCTGGTTGAAAAAGCTGCAATTGTTGCAGAGACAGATGTGCCGGTTTTGATCAGAGGAGAAAATGGAGTAGGTAAAGAAGTGTTGGCTAAATTTATCCACGACAGAAGCGTAAGAGCAGATAAACCTTTTGTTGTGGTAAATTGTGCGGCTATACCGGATAATCTTATAGAGAGTGAATTATTCGGATATGAAGGAGGTTCTTTCACAGGGGCTAAAACAAAAGGTAAAACTGGTAAATTTGAGTTAGCGGACGGCGGAACGCTATTTCTTGACGAGATCGGAGATATGCCTGTTAGGATGCAGACAAAACTCTTGAGAGCGCTTCAAGATAATGAAATTGAAAAGATTGGCAGTGAAAAAATGGTTTCTGTAAATGTAAGAATTATATCTGCAACAAATCAGCCGTTGGAAAAAATGATTGATAACAAATTATTTCGTAAAGACCTATTTTACAGAATCAATACGGTTTCACTTATGGTACCGCCATTGAGAGAACGAAAAGAAGATGTTGTTTTATTTCTTAATCATTTTTTAAGACAGACAAATATAAAATACAGCAAAAATGTTCGATTGGCAGACGACGTATTTGCTTTGCTTTATAATTATGATTGGCCGGGAAATGTGAGAGAATTAAAAAATTTTATTGAAAATGCCGTAATTATGTGCCAAAGTGGATATTATGATAAAAATGCTATTATGGATTATTTCGGTAGTTCTATCACAAGTAATTCTAAGATTGCTGTGAATCAACCGGTAGAGCAGGTATTTGTTCCTATGACATTAAAGCAGGCATTGGCTGCTGCAGAAAGAAAAGTCATAATAGATACGTTAAAGGCTAATAATAATAATAGAACATCAGCAATGCAAACATTGGGCATTAGCAGAAGAACCTTTTACCGAAAATTAAATGAACATGCACTCTTATAGCAATAATGCACCAAGTGTATAACATATGCCATAGCTATGGGAAAGATCCCCTGTAATATTGTAGCATATATGCTATTCAAAATGTTGAGCACCGCAAAACCTTAATTAAATCAAAGTTTTGTGGTGTTTTTTTATTGGCATAATAATTGCTCATTAATTATTTTAAATACTATTAATAAGAGAAAGGAGCAAAAAACATGAGTAATTTAAATTACCCATGCAAAGTAAATTTAGGAGATATCACTGTAAGAGACGGCTTTCAGCATGAAGAAAAGTTTATTCCCACCAGTGCTAAATTATGGTGTCTGGAAGAGCTGCTATTGGCAGGGTTTAGGAGGGTCGAGGTCACCAATCTCGGTAACCCTAAAGTGATGCCCCAATTTAAAGACGGAGAAGAATTATTCAAGGGATTGTACAACAGTAAGCGTATCAACAAAATACTGCCTGAAGTAGAGCTGACTGCCGTTACGATCCGTGAGAAAGCCGTTAAGCGAGCCATAGAATTAAAGGAAAAAGGATATGGGCCAAATAGAATTCTCCAAATGGTTCCTACATCTGCTTCATATATGTATAAAAATTCCCGATTAAGCCATGACGAATATTGGAAAATGACGGAACAATGTATAAAAGATGCTCATGATGCAGGTATAAAGGTCAATGGCACAATTAGTACCATATGGGGCTGCCCAATTGAAGGCCCCATGGATATGAATAAAGCAATTGATTTCACCAAGCGCTATTTAGAAATCGGTGCGGATGATATTGAGCATGCCGATCATGATGGTTCAGCACCCCCCGATAAGGTGTACAGATATTTTTCAACTTTATTGGACGCTTTTCCTGATCCCAAGCTGCATATTGCTCACTTCCATGTGACCAGAGGCTGGGGATTGGCAAATGTTCTTGCGGCCCTTCAGGCCGGAATCATTAATTTTGAATGTACATTAGGAGGACTTGGCGGTCAGCCGGCAAATTTTGTAGACGGTTCTCCGGTTTTAGGAACGGGAGCCTATTATTATAAAGATCCTAATAATGTTGGTTTGGTATCAACTGAAGATTTAGTCGTTATGATGGATGAGATGGGAATTGATGTAGGTGTGGACGTAGATAAGGTGTTGGAAATCGGAAAGATGGTGGAAAAAATTGTAGGTCGACGATTGAGAAGTGAAACGGTCTGTAGTGGCAGAATAAAATAAAAATAGAATATGTCAGGAATCATTTAAAGAGGATACATTTAGAGTTTACTATTATTAAAAATGAAAGGAGATAGAATATGGAAAACTCTTCACAAATAAAAGGTTTTTATAAAATGAGTATTGAGGAACGTCAAAAAATTATTCGGTCGTTTGCCGATTTAACAAGGGAGGATATGGCAATACTTAATGATTCAGATACCCTATCTATGGAAAAAGCAGATCACATGGTTGAAAATGTTATAGGAAGGCTTCAAATCCCTATGGGCATTGCAACAAATCTAACGGTAAACGAAAAAGAATATTTGGTTCCAATGGCTACCGAAGAACCGTCGGTTATTGCTGCTGCAAGTAATGCCTCTAAGTTTGTAAGGTCTAAAGGCGGTGTTTCAGCATCTCAACCGGAACCCTTTATGATTGCACAAATGCAAGTAATCGGAATAACGAATCCATACTTTGTGAAAAGCGTATTATTGGAACATAAAGATGAGATTATTGATTTTGCAAATAAACAAGACCCTGTGCTGGTAAGCTTGGGCGGAGGCGCAAAGGATATTGAAATACGAGTGCTGGACTCCAAACTTGGCCCAATGGTAATACTGCATTTAATTGTAAATACAAAAGATGCTATGGGTGCAAACGCTGTGAATACAATGGCAGAAGCACTTTCGCCTATGATACAATCTCTAAGCGGCGGAACCGTTTATTTAAAAATTTTATCCAATTTGGCGGACAAAAGAATTGTAAGGGCAAAAGCTATTGCAACTAAAGAAGAATTAGGGGGAGAAAGTGTAGTGGATGCAATATTATGGGCAGGAGAGTTTGCAAATATTGACCCATATAGAGCAACGACTCATAATAAAGGTATAATGAATGGTATCTCAGCGGTGGTGCTGGCTACAGGAAATGATACACGAGCAGTAGAAGCAGGTGCACATGCCTATGCAGCTAGATCAGGGACATATACTTCCTTGTCCAAATGGGAAAAAACCGTTGAAGGACATTTATCCGGATCCATTGAACTGCCCTTAGCCGTTGGGCTGGTTGGAGGCGCTACGGCTGTCCACCCAATGGCAAAATTAGCAGTTAAGATATTAAAGGTTAAGACGGCAGCTGAACTTGGAGAAGTGATAGCATCCATTGGCTTGGTTCAAAATCTTGCAGCCATCAGAGCCCTTGCCACAGAGGGTATCCAAAGAGGACACATGTCCCTTCATGCCAGAAACATTGCAATTAATGCCGGCGCACAAGGAGAACTTATCGATAAAGTAACAGAAAAAATGATTGCTATGAAAAAAGTTAGAGTGGATATTGCAAAACAAATTCTGGAAGAACTTATGAAATAAACTGAAGGGACTGTGGATGTTTACATATTATGGCGTATAATTTATTATATGAGTATATGTATTTATTTTAATTTGGTTCTGACTTTGGTTAACACATATAGCTCCTTAGAATTGCAAAAGTTAGTAAATCGTTGAATCAATCTACAGAAGAAAAAGGGTGGTAGCATAGTGGATGTGAATACTAATGATTTTAGAAAATTATCTGATTTTGAAGACATTTTGATAGTGGATGAAAAAGGAGATATTCTTTACTTTGATTTTCCTGACTTAAGTGTATTGAAAACACTTAGAATGAAGCCTGATGAGATGTTAGGGAAAAAAGTGACGTCTCTTTATAAAAATGTTACCGAAGAAAACAGTACTATTATGAAAGTCTTAAAGACCGGTATTCCAATATGTCACAATAAACAGAAACTCATATCCAAAAAAAATAATAACAGTATTTTTTCTATTAACTCTACTTATCCCCTTTTAGAAAAAGGTAATATTATTGGTGCCATTGAATTTTCAAAGCGAATTTATACCAGAGAGACCATCCAATTACTAAAAAATTATTCGTACCATAAAATCTACAGAAATAATAATACCATCTATACCATCGACGATATTATAACAGTTAATCCTAAAATGCTAGAAATAAAAAACAAAATAGCCAAAACTGCTAAAACGGATTCATCTGTATTTATCTTTGGAAGGACCGGTGCAGGAAAAGAAGTAGTCGCACAAGCCATCCATAATTTGAGTGAAAGATTTCACAGACCATTTATTTCCCAAAATTGTGGAGCGATTCCCTCCACCTTATTAGAAAGTACTTTATTCGGAACGGTTAAAGGAAGCTTTACCGGTTCTGAAGATATGAAAGGTTTATTTGAGCAAGCTGAGGGGGGCACGCTTTTTTTGGATGAGGTCAACTCTTTGGATTACAATCTACAGGTAAAATTACTAAAAGCAATTGAAGAGAAAACCATTAAAAGGGTAGGCGGTACAAAGAACATTGATTTAGACATCAGGATTATTTCAGCCACCAATGAGGACCCTGAAAAAATGGTTGCAGATAAAAGATTAAGAGAAGATTTATTTTATAGACTGGGCGTAGTTCAGATCAATTTGCCCAACCTATCGGAAAGAATGGATGATATAAAGGGATTAGTTGATTATTTTATTAGTTTTTATAATGATAATATGAACATTCAAGTCAGTGGCATTCAGCCCCAAGTGATGGATTATTTTTATAAATACAATTGGCCGGGGAATATAAGAGAATTAAAAAACGCCATCGAGATGGCTTTTAATAATGTCAGTTCCGAGGAAATAACATTACAGGATATTCCTGAACGTATCGGTAAAGGTTTTGGAGCTGAACTAAAAACAGAGAAAAGTGATCATTCAAAATCACTGAAACATTGTTTGGAAGCATATGAAAAGAATATAATTATGAGAGAGTTTACAAATTCTAATGAAAGAATTGCTGAAACAGCAAGAAGATTGGGCATTTCCAAACAGTTATTAAAATATAAGATGAACAAGTACAATATAGTAAAAAAAATTTTACTATAGGGGGGAAAAATTTTCCCCCCTTTTTTATTTTCCTCATTTTTGATGGTTTTAAATTTGAAATTAACTCTGTATTTTTAAAGGTCAATAGCGTCTCATATGGGCTTTGGTTATTGGCATGGACTTTGCTAAATTATAAGATAACGCGGTAGTTTAACCGGTTACGAACATATGTGCATATTGAAGTTGTGTGAGAATTGCCCTGGGAATGTGATTTTGACTTTTAGAGTTGCAAGCAAAGATATCCAAAACTAAATCAGAAAAGGAGGAATTAATGTGGGAAGCATTTTGGAGTTAGCAAAAAGTTTGGAATGCGAAATGATTGAAAACAGAAGGCATTTTCATGCAAACCCGGAAATCGGATTTGAACTGAGTAAAACGACGGCATATATTATTAAAAAATTGACCCAAATGGGTCTGGAGCCGAAAGAGATCGGCAACTCAGGTGTGGTGCTGACTATTGGAAAGGGAGGAAAAACCATCCTCCTGAGAGGTGACATGGATGCGCTTGCAATAAAAGAAAATAACGATCTTCCATTTAAATCTCGCAATGATTATGGACACCTCTGCGGCCATGACATGCACATGGCAATGCTATTGGGTGCTTCAAAACTTTTAAAGCAAAAAGAATCTGAATTGAAAGGGACTGTAAAAATATTATTTCAGCCAAATGAAGAATATGGACTGGGCGCAAAAGATATGGTGGAGGCAGGTGTACTGGAAAACCCAAGAGTAGATGCAGCCATGGCGCTTCACGTGAGTCCCGATATGAACCCGGGCAAAGTATGCTATAAAAAAGGTATTGCTACAGCTTCTATCGACGGATTTTTTCTGGATGTACAAGGTAAAGGAGGCCATGGCTCAACACCTCATTTATCAGTTGACCCACTGATGATTGTCAATACGATCTACATGTTATTAAACAGCTTAGTAGGGAAAGAAGTAGATCCGTTTGAAACAGCGGTTCTGACTATCGGTAAATGCGGAGGCGGCACAGCTCTCAATATTATCCCCGATACGGCGAAAATGGAATTTGGGTTACGCTGCTTCAATAAAGACGTAAGAGAGCATCTTAAAAAAAGAATCCATGAAATTATTGACAGCGCGGCAACAACCATGCGGGGCACCTATACTCTGACACAAGGCGGCACGGCATCTGTTAATAATGACGAAGCATTATGTGATTTTTTAAACCCATATATCGCAGAAATTATTGGTGCTGATAATATTATGATAGCTGAAAAACCGGTATCGGCATCGGAAGACTTTTCTTATTATAGTGAGGAAGTACCGAGTATGCTTATTTGGTTAGGCGCAGGGCACAATGACAATTACCCTCTCCACAATCCAAAAGTGATTTTTGATGAGAAGGCGTTGCCCATGGGAGCGGCAGTGCTTGTGAATTGTACTATGAATTGGTTAAAGGACAACCATTCATTCAATTTGAAATAGGAGGAATCAATATGGCGAGCAAGGGAAAAAAATTTAAATTACCTCATGTGTATCTTCTTTTAATTCTCATTATGATATTTGTCGTTATACTATCCTGGATCGTACCAAGCGGAGAATTTGCTCAAGTACAAGATCCTAATTCAGGAAGAATGCTAATAGACCCCAATAATTACAGCGTTGTACCGAAGACAGCCCCTATAACGTTAATGTCATTTTTTACTGCAATCCATGATGGCATTGTGCAGTCAGCAGCTATTATAGTTTTATTACTTATGGCCTCCGGCGCCATTTATGTACTTGAGAAATCCGGGTCCATTAATGCAGGGATTCATCGAATACTGGAAGTATCTAAAGGCAAAGAAATTTTCGTTGTCGTTATTCTTATGTTAGTGTTTACAATTATGGGGGTAATTGGTTTTGCCGAAGGCGGATTGCCTTTTCTCCCATTGGCAGTATCTGTCGTTGTCGCTTTGGGCTATGATAAAATTGCGGGAGTGGCAACTGCGATGATGGGTATGGCAATCGGTTTTGCGTCAGGCGTACTAAACCTTTATACAACGGGTATAAGTCAAACCATAGTGGGTTTACCTATTTACTCAGGCATCGGGTTTCGTACGATTGCCTTAATTTTATTTTATATCATTACGACTCTATATGTCACAAACTATTGCAGGAAAATAAAAGCAGATCCTTCAAAAAGTCTGGTAGCTGACAAATACACAGAAAATAAGGATCAGGATAATACAGAAGAGAAAATGGAATTTACCATTTCGAGAAAGCTGGCGTTGGTAGGCTTGCTAATAGTATTTGTACTTCAGGCTGTCGGTGCAATAAAGCTGGGCTGGGGCATATCTCAGATATCAGCCCTCTATATAATGTTTGCAGTAGTACTTACTATTTTACTTAGAATCAACCCAAACGAAGCCTGTATTACTTTTGCACAAGGTGCGGCGCGTTTGCTGCCTGCAGCATTGACCATTGGTCTTGCTCGTTCCATCATGGTTTTGATGACACAAGCAAAAATTGTTGATACAGCGATTTATAATTTAGCGCAAACGTTTAGTGATAAAGGCACAATTACGATCCTTTTCCTTATATTTATTTCAGTTATCGCATTTAACTTTTTCGTTATATCAGGAAGTGGAAAAGCTGTTATTTTGATGCCGATTTTAGGACCATTAGGACAATTAACAAAAATAAATCAGCAGGTTATGGTACTTATATATAATTATGGTGATGGTTTCACGAATTTTTTATGGCCCACATCAGGCTTGCTGATGGCAGGGCTCACTATGTGTGATGTTGAATGGGAGGATTGGGCAAAGTTTGCTACAAAATTGATATTACTTCTTTCTGTAGTTGGATTCGGCCTTGTTGTATTGGCAAATTACATCAATCTGGGCCCATTCTAATGTAAGCAGCTATGGAGATACAGAATTTAAAAAAAACTAATTTTGATACAAGCTTTGAGTTCTTATATTACCTATAAAATAATCATATATAAGGAGGTATTTTATGGAACAATTCAATCAAATCATCGGTACACTGGCCGGCATTGTATGGGGGCCGTGGCTCACTTTTTTACTTGTCGGCACAGGTGTTTACTATACAATAGGCACCAGATTTCTTCAGATAAGAAAATTTGGCTATATTATGAAGCAGACCTTTGGAACCATGTTTAAAGCGCCTGAAAATGGAGAAGGTACACTGAAACCGTTTCAAGCGGCTACGACAGCACTGTCTGCAACTGTAGGGGTAGGGAATATCGTAGGAGTTGCCAGTGCAGTTTCTCTTGGAGGACCCGGAGCAATCTTTTGGATGTGGGTTTCAGCTTTTTTTGGGATGTGTACGAAGTACGCAGAAATAGTACTTGTACTTGAATATAGGGAACAAGATGAAGATGGCAACTTTTTTGGAAGTCCCGCATTCTATATGAAAAAAGGTTTAAAATTACCTGCTTTAGGGGCGCTTTTCTCTGTTATAGGATTAATCGCATGCTTAGGAAGCGGTATGGTCCAGTCAAATGCCGTAGCCGGTGTGGTAGGCGAACTTATGGATATTTCACCGGCAGCCGTAGGGATAATTCTTATTGTATTGGTAGGCATCGTAATTATAGGCGGGGTAAAGAGATTAGGTAAAGTGACTGAAAGATTAGTTCCTTTCATGGTTGTTTTTTATTTATTAGGTGCCATAGCTGTTTTAATTTCTAATGCATCGGCCATTCCGGGAGCAATTGGGTCAATATTTACAGGAGCGTTTACAACTTGGTCTGTAGGCGGAGGCGTCGCTGGATATGTCATCAGTCAGGCCATCCGGTTTGGTATCGCCAGAGGTCTATACAGTAACGAGGCCGGTATGGGTTCCGCACCTATTGCTCATGCGGCTGCCATAACAGACTGTCCGTCAAGACAAGGCATGTGGGGTGTTTTTGAAGTATTTGTAGATACAATTATAATTGCTACATTAACCGGACTTGCAATACTAACCAGCGGGGTATTTACGCCTGATGTTTCTCCGGCAATCCTTACTGCTGAAGCCTTTGGCACAGTAACCCCTATCGCCAAATATATTGTAGGCATTAGTTTAGCATTGTTTGCATATTCAACCATTGTAGGTATTTGGTACTATGGACAGACACATACCAACTATTTAGGCGGCGTGCGGTTGGCTAAGATTTATACGGTTGTATATATCCCTATTATTTTACTGGGTGCTATAGGAGGGCTTCAGACAATTTGGGGCATTTTTGATGTGGCACTGGGCTTCTTAGTGATACCCAATCTTATAACATTACTGTTATTAAGCCCAATTGTATTTAAAAGAACCAAAGAGTTCTTCGATAGCAATGATCTACAAAAAAATAACTGATATGCTGCTTGAATTTTGACAAATTGAAATAATACCTGGTTCAGTATTATTACAAAGTATGCGGACCTTTAATGCATTTGTCATTAAAGGTCTTTCATACGGATTGTTTATAGAAGCATTATTTTTACAAGGCATGTAAGAGCATACAGAGTACAATAACAAAAAGTATGATTACCGGAGGTTACTAAATGGACTTTAAAGAACAATTAATGGAAACGATGCTGAATATTGTTGCAGCACCTGGGATATCAGGGACAAAATCTGAAAACTTGGCTTCAGATAAAATTTATGATATATTGGGCAGCATCCCTTATTTTCAAAGGAATCCTGTAAATTTACAAAAAATAAAAGTAAAGAATGATGATCTCGGCAGGACTTTTGTTTCCGCATTGTTTTGCAGTAATAAGAAAAGCAGCAAAACAATAATATTGACAGGACATCATGATGTTGTAGATGTAGAAGGCTGTGGGCATCTGAAAGACCTGGCATTTTCTCCCTATGAATACACCAAAAGAGTAAAAGAATTAGGTTTGAATCAGGAAGCATCTGATGATCTTCAGTCCGGTGAGTGGCTGTTTGGCCGTGGAGTAGCCGATATGAAACACGGCCTTGCTTTGGGTATAGAATTGCTTCGTGAGTTTTCCCGGTCCGAGGAATTTGAAGGCAACATCCTGTTTTTATCGGTACCGGCAGAGGAAACCAACTCAGAAGGAATGCTGGGTGCTATCCATCATCTTTTAGAACTGCAAAATTCAGGGCTGGAGTATGTGGGGCTTTTGCTATTGGAACCGTCAAGCTGCGGAACCGCATCAGCAGATAAAATGATGCATACCGGCACTCCGGGAAAGATCAATCCTCTGTTTTTCTTTGCCGGAAAAGAAACACATGTGGCCCACTCTTTTGACGGCTTAAATGCAAATACGTTAGCCTCAGAGTTCAACAGACTGTTTGAATTAAATCTGGATATTTGTGATACAATTGACGGAAACCATTCAATGCCGCCCACTTGCCTTAAACAGATGGACTTGAAAGATATTTACTCAGCAACCACTCCTCTATATGCGGTATCTTATTATAATTTGCAGACCTTACATACGGCTTCCAATGATCTGTTGATCAAATTAAGAGAGATTTGTATGGAAGCTTTTGAAAATACCTTAAAGGCGTTTCATAGAAAGCGAGAAGCTTACGAAAAAGCTCAAAATAAAAAACTCAGACCCGTAGATTTTAAGCCTGTAGTATACACCTATAATGAGTTGTATCAAGAAGTTAAAAAAATATATAGAGATGATTTGGATTCATTACTCAGTTTTAATATCCAAGAATGGAAAAAATCGGGTCATGATATCCAAACCATTGCAGTCCGTCTGGTAAAGGAGGTCTTTGATATGTATCCTAACAAAGTACCAATGATCATAATAGGGTTTGCACCGCCATTCTATCCCAGTAGATATCCTGATTTAGAAAGAGAAGATGTCAAAACCTTTTTTACAGCTGTTGATTGTATGATCCATTATGCAAAAGAAAAATACAATATCAATATTGTTAAAAATAAATTCGGTGACATCACGGACCATTGCTATATGGAACTTGACAGTCATGTTCACCTGGATGAATTGTCCTCAAACTTGTTGAGGTTAGGAGATTCTTATATGTTTCCCATTGAAAGCCTGCGCCGGTTGGCTATTCCCAGTATCGTTTTTGGAGGGTGGGGTAAAGATTTTCATAAACATACCGAAAGAATAAATATTCCCTACTCTTTTGATGTTGTTCCTGATTTGTGTAGAAAAATCATCTGTGATCTATTTGAGGCCGTAGGGAAGAATTAAAAATTGTTTTAATACCCAGATATTGAAATGGGAAGGAGAAGGCGTATGGAGGAGCCAAAACCTGAATCAATGGGAAAAGATCAAAATGAAACCCAGAGAAAAATTGGCGATGATGAAATGAAATCGGTTATGAGTCTTCATGCCATGCACTGTGGAGGTGCATGCATGCTGAAACTTCATGTCAAGAATGGGAAAGTGTGTAAGATAACTTCCGCAGGAGATATTCCAAGAGAAGGCGCATACGAGAAGGATGAGTCCCTTATGCCCATGCAGCGTCGAGCTTGTATGATGGGAATATCGGAAAAGAAACGCATATTGGGACCGGACAGACTCAAATACCCTGTGATACAGACTCTTGAGAGAGGAAATATAAGAGGGTTTAAACGCATTGAGTGGGATGAGGCTTTGGATATGATAGCAGCGTGGTATCAAAAAATGCAAAAAAGAAAGGAACAGTTAGGATATCTGCCCATACTAGATGAAGAGGGGGTTGCGAAATATTTAGGCCCTTACCTGGCACGTTTCGGCAATCCTTCCAATGGTAATCTCCGAGCTGCAACCTTTGGGGCTATCGGAAATTATGATACCTTAAAAGGGAATCCTCCTATGGATGTTTTTAATTCCAACTATATTATTATATGGGGGAGTGATATTCAGGCGACAATGCCTTCTTTGGCCTTTATTGTCATGTAAGCAAAAGAAGCGGGAATACCTGTAACCGTTGTGGATACAAAATATACGGATACTGCAGCTGCAATGGGGACAGGCTCCGATGTTAGGCCACGTTATATTTCTGTCAGACCGGGTATGGATGGGGTGCTTCTTGCAGCTATGGCAAATGTTATTTATAGGCGGGATATTCATGATAAAGCATTTATAAAAGAATATTGTTTTGGTTTTTATCCCCAGGACAGCGTTACCAGCCGGTCTCCTGCTGTGCATCCTGTAACCAAAGAACCTTATTTCGGAAAAGAATTTACCGTACCGAAAGGGCAATCCTTTGTGGAGTATCTTGATGAACTCCAAAATGAGCATGGAGGATATGAGGGCGTACTTAATTGGGCTGAAAAGCTTACCGGAGTAAGTAAAAGTGTTATTGAAAACTTCGCAGTTGAATATGCTGCCGCTCAACCTGCGTTCATGTTTTCGTGGTTCACAGGCCCTCAAAGAACCCATAATGGTATGTATTTTTCATGGATGATGATCGCACTGAGTGCCATGACAGGAAACATTAATAAACGAGGGGGAGGATATGGGGGCATACGTACGGATGAAGGCTACTCCGTTCAGCTGGATGTAACGCCTCCTGCCATGGCAAAAGAATTGTATGCTCCAATTTATTTTTCTTCTTTCAAATTAAATGATGTGATTCTTCATGGTCGCGACGGAAGGACTCCGAAACAACTCCAAGAGGATGTATGGATAATGAACGGAATCGATCTGGGCCCTGATGCCGCATTAGACCTTGAAATGTATGTCAGAGGTGGGGTTTGCGGTAATATTTTCAATCAGATTCCCAATATCAACAAAAGATTATTGGCATGGGAAAAATTAAAGCATGTGGTTTCTTATGAAAGAGTTATGTCATCAACAGCAGCGTGGTCAGACATTGTATTACCAACCATAACAAACTTTGAAGAAAGCTATTTTAGATCTCAAATCGTTTCGGATACTTTTGTAGTAAATGGTCCCATGGATTATATGTATGAAGCAAAGCCGGATTGGTGGATCAACGAACAGCTTGCACAAAGATTGGGTATTGATTACAGCCCAAGAACGCTTTCAGATAAGGAGATGATGAAACAGCAGTGGGAAAAGGCTTCAATGCCAAAGGGCTATGAAAAAATTAACCCAAAATCCAAGCTGCCCGGCTTTGAAGAAATTCTTGAGAAAGGTAATTTTCAGCTGCCCGTACCAAAAGATAAAACAGTGATACAGACGGCTCTAATAAAACCGGGAGAATTTGATACGGATACAGGCAGAATTAATTTTTATTCACCCTATTTTGCTGAAAGAGGCAGAGCGGTACTGGAGGTAACAAGAGCACAATATGTACGACCCCGTGAAGGCTATGAGGATGTATTAGAGGGTGGAAAACCAGGGCGTAAAGGGATTGTTTACACTTTACAGTTTATTACGCCTCATGTAACAAACCGAGCCTTAAGTACCTACGGGAATGTACCCGTTATAGATGAGCAAATGCCCCATGTTGTGGAAATACATCCTGAGGATGCATCTTTAAGGGATATTTGCCATGGAGATATGGTCTATGTTTTCAATGATTACGGATGCATTAAAATTCTCGCATCCGTTACCCGAAGAATATTACCTGGAATCGTACGGATTGGGCAAGGTGCTGCATATCGACCCAGTACTACTGAAAGTTATGAAGCCTATTTTGATGCAGATAACGACGGCAAGCCGGAATTGCATAAGGTTCCGGTGGATGTAGGCGGTTGTACCAATACAATAACGGAAGATATTAACTCTGGTATATTGGATCCATTTTTTTGCGGTCTAGGGCTTAATGCAGGAGGTGCGCTTTGTGAGATAAGCAAAATAAAGCCGGAATAGTTTTAGTAAAGAAAGCGGGTGAAAAATTTGAATCAGTGGGGTTTTTATTTTGATCAAACCAGATGCGTTAACTGCAAAGCATGCGTAGTAGCCTGTAAATCATGGAATGAGGATAAACGGGGAGATGCTGAGCATACGCCCGAGCTTACCTGGCTTGAAACAGGCAGATACTCAGAACCGGCAGAATACGATGATCTTCAGGGAAGCGCCGGAGAACAAAACTTTAAAGAGTTTTCCAAATATCATATGAAGGAGAACTGGCGGAGAGTATATACCAAGGAATATGGAAGTAAACCACCCGATGTGGATATAGTCAATTTAAGTGTTTCATGTAATCACTGCGAAGATCCGGCATGTATCATGGCCTGTCCCATGGGTTATATCCACAAAGAACAAGAATTTGGAATCGTTCAAATAGATCACAGCAAGACTTGTATCGCTTGTCGGCGTTGTAAGCAAGCATGTCCATGGGATAGTCCCCAGTACTATGACAATGATTTGGATAAATCTGATCTAAAGGATGCCAAAAGACCACGAATGACAAAATGCGATCTATGTATCCATAGAATAAAGGAAGGATTGAAACCGGCATGCGTAGCGGCATGCATAATGCGTGCTTTAGATGCAGGACCTTTGGAAGAACTGAAAGAGAGATATCCTGATTGGTCAGATCAACTTGATGATTTTCCGGATGGTCATTTGATTGAATTATTGATGGATACCAAACCAAACATCATATTTAAAAAGAAGAAAAAAAGAGTCTGAACAACTCTCAAGGATATACCAATGATTTTATTAACGAAGGATGATGGGGATGAACATAAATTATGCAGATAGAAAAGGCTTTACAGCATTGATGTTGGCGGCTCAACAAGGTAAAAAAGAAGAATTGAAGGCGTTAATTTGCCAAGGCGCAGATATTAATGCTCAAAACCATGATGGCGATACGGCTTTGATTTTATCCATAAAAAATGGTTATTGGGAAATTGCCGAGACCTTAATTAAAAATGAAGCGGATGTCAATTTAGCAGAGTACGATTGTAATACGCCGTTGATTCTGGCCTCACAAAAGGATGGCGACCTGAACATCGTCTATTTACTTATTAAAAAAGGTGCCCGGGTTAATATGAAAAATTGTCTGAGAGAGACGCCTCTGCATAAAGCTGCCTATTTTGGTTTATATGATATTGCAATGCTGCTGGTCTCTAAAGGCTCTGATATAAATGCTAAGGACATTAATGGCGATACCCCCCTGCATAAAACCACCTGTTATGGATGGGATGACATAGCTGAAATGATTGTTATGGCGGGAGCTCTTTTAGATATAAAAAATAATGCCGGTGAAACACCTTTAAGAAATGCGGTACAGGGCCAATGGCAAATCATTAAAAGGATACTGATTTCTAATGGCGCAGATACCAATGAGATAGAAACCATTCAAGAAGAAGAACCCAAGCGAATACGAAGTGTATTGATTTCTGAAACAAGCGAAGATATAAGAGCTTCGGCGCAACAATATTGTAGATTTATAAAAGCATTAGAAAATCTAAAATTATGATCAATAAGTGCATTGTAATAATCAATGTTCCTCATAAAATAAAAGATAAAGCCATATTTATTTTCTCACCAGAATATTAGGAGGGGGTATGTTATGGGTAGTTTGCAAGGGTTTCTGGACTTTAAACGAAAAGATTATGAATATAAAAGTATAGAAGAAAGAATAGATCATTATGAAGAATTTTTGATCATGCAAAATGATAGAGAAATGAAAAAGCAGGCGGCACGCTGTATGGAGTGCGAAATACCCTATTGTCATGTGCTTGGATGTCCGATCCTAAATCGTATTCCGGAGTGGAATGACTTGGTTTTCAGAAAAGATATAAAAGGCGCTTATGAAAGTTTGATACAGACAAACTGCTTTCCGGAATTCACAGGTAGAATCTGTCCCGGCCTATGCGAAAGTGCATGTTCACTGTCCATTAATCTGGCGCCTGTTACCATCAAGCAGATAGAGCTTTATATTATTAAAAAAGCTTTTGAGCAGGGGCTCGTAAACCCTGTTTTACCTAAGGACCGAAAAAATAAAAAAGCAGCCATCGTGGGTTCAGGTCCATCAGGGCTCTCTGCTGCATATTGGTTGAACAGCAAAGGATATCAGGTAACGGTCTATGAAAAATCAGATGAAATGGGAGGTCTCATGCGCTATGGCATTCCTAATTTTAAGCTTCCCAAATGGGTCATAGACAGAAGAATTGATTTAATGGAAAAAGAGGGCGTTGATTTTGTAACAAATGTTGCCGTAGGAAAGGACTTAAGCCCAGATTACTTGAAAAACAAATTTGATGCCATTTTATTATGTCTGGGAGCGGGAGTACCCAGAGATTTGCCCATCCAAGGCCGAAAGCTAGAGGGCATCCATTTTGCATTGGATTATTTGACACAATCCATACAATTTGTCTTAGGAAAGAAAAAGGAAAGCGAAATAATACATGCAAAAGGAAAAAAGGTTCTGATTATTGGCGGTGGAGATACGGGATCAGATTGTGTGGGAACAGCTAATCGTCAGGGAGCAGAGAAAGTAACACAAATAGATATCATTCCAAAGCCCAATGAATGGGGTGAAAGTTATAATCCGCAATGGCCTGACCATCCAAGAATACTGCGGACATCATCTTCCCATATGGAAGGCTGTATCCGTGATTTTTCAATAAATGTGAAGCATTTTATTTCAGATGGTCGGCGTGTGGCAGGAGCAAAGTGTATCAGAGTCCAATGGGATAAAGATACAAAGAATAACAATGTGATGAATGAAATATTGGGAAGTGGTTATATCATTGAAGCTGATCTTGTCATTCTGGCCATGGGATTTACGCATGTTGAACACTCACAATGGCTTGAAGAAATGGGTATACAGTACAATGAAAAAGGTAATATTGCAACTTCTTCTAACTATCATACAAACATCAATGGGGTGTTTTCAGCAGGAGATGCTGCTACCGGCGCATCCCTTGTTTGTCGAGGGATTGACCACGGCAAAAAGGCTGCTATGAGTATAGATGCGTTTTTGAGATGATTGACATGTCTTTTATCAATGAATATACAAACATCCGAAAGATTGCTATGAAATCAGGCAAGGGGGAGAGAAAGTGACGGGGATAATACTTGCCGGTGGTAAAAATAGTCGAATGGGAATGAAAAAAGCATTTATCAATGTGAGAGGCATTAACATTATTGATAATACACTGGCTATACTGGATAAAATCTTTCAGGAAATCATAATTGTTACAAATACTCCTGAAGATTTTGAATACACCGGTGTGAAAACGGTGAATGATTTAATAGAAGGAATAGGACCCATTGGGGGTATATACACAGGTCTCATGGCAGCACAGTATGAGCAATGTTTTGTTACGGCATGTGATATGCCATTTATAAATAGTCGTTTAATAAAATATATGATAGAGATCATTGGGTATGATATTGTCGTTCCTATGGTTAGGGGGCTATATGAACCACTGTTTGCTTGTTATTCAAAAAAATGTGCCGACTATGCCATAAAACAAATAAGGGATGGAAATTTTAAAGTAAGCAGCATTTATTCCCAGGCAAGAGTTAAAGCCATAGAAGAAGATGAATTACAAAGATTTGATGCCGGTTTGATATCATTAATGAACATTAATACCAAAGAAGAATTGTATTATCTGAATTTGAATATGCACGGCAAATGATGTATCTATGAATCCATACTTGTTAAGAAAATATTGACAACAAAAGAAAACATATTGTATACTGACATTGAATGAATATGTTTTGATTTATTAAATTGAATAAGATATCTGGTTGATGAATGCGGGAGAGAATCTAATTTGGATCACCGAAGGAAAAAGCTAAAGATAATGATTGCTTATCTTTAGTGAAATTCTCAGGTAAAAGGACCGCATTTGGACAGAACTCTGGAAAGCTTTGTAAAAGCACCGAAGGGGCAATTCTATTTAAGGAAGAAACTCTCAGGTTTAAGACAGAGAATCATGGCAATATATATTTGTTATGTTTCTCTGTTTTTTATTTTATTAAGAATTAAAAAATACATAAATTGTGGAGTAAATTTTTAACGTGTTTTGAATGGATAAAAATTGAATATTATACCCTGGTTGATGAATGTGGGAGAGCATCCATTTGGATCACCGAAGGAAAAAGCTAATAGATGATGATTGCTCATCTTTAGTGAAATTCTCAGGTAAAAGGACCGCATTTGGACAGAACTCTGAAAAGCTTTTTTAAAAGCACCGAAGGGGCAATTCTATTTAAGAAGAAACTCTCAGGTTTAGACAGAGAATCATGGCAATTTATTATTTGCTATGTTTCTCTGTTTTTTTTGTACGTAGAAAGATAACAATACATAATGAGGTGAAAATGATGCGGGGAATTTTAGTCACAAATAACCCAACCGTCTATAGAAATTATAGAGATAGAATGGAAACGATATACATAGAAACAGCCGGCTATGTGGATGTACTCTTTACAGTTCGGAATAAAATTCATGATGGACACAGCTTACTGTCTCATCCGTTATCGGGAAGTATTCAACCAAATGCAACACCTTACAAATCAATAATGATTACAAAAGAAAAATCGAAACTTGATATAGGTTCTTTAAAAATTATGGAAGATAGTATTGCAACTGCCGGTAAATTAATAAAACAAAAAATGATTCCCAAATGGACGGATGAAATATTAGAAGACTTTCAACTAATAGATTTTGATTTAATCAAGAGTGGGATAGAAAGCACGGAACCATTTTAAAAAGTAAGAGCTATTAATTAAGCTTATTATTATATAAAAACTATTATGGAATAAAACAAATTAAAGGAGGAAACGAAATGGAAAACATATATGATATAGCCATTTTGGGGGCAGGGCCTGCAGGCTTAACAGCGGGTTTGTATGCAGCTAGAGCAAAAATGAAAACATTAATTTTAGAAAAATCAAAAGTAGGTGGACAGATTGTAACTACAGACGAAGTAGCCAATTACCCAGGTTCTGTTCATAATGCTACCGGACCAAGTTTAATTGCTAGAATGGTTGAGCAAGCAGATGCGTTTGGTGCAGAAAGAGAAAAAGATAATATAGTAGATGTTGATTTTGTTGGGAAAATAAAAGTAGTAAAAGGTGAAAAAAAGTATTATTATGCAAAGACTGTAATTATTGCAACCGGAGCAACGCCTAAAAAAATGGGATGTCCGGGAGAAGCAGAACTAACTGGAAAAGGTGTATCTTATTGTGCGACATGTGATGCGGATTTTTTCACTGATTTAGAAGTATTTGTAATTGGCGGCGGAGATTCAGCTGTAGAAGAGGCTATGTACTTAACAAAATTTGCAAAGAAAGTCACGATTGTTCATAGAAGAGATGAGCTGAGAGCAGCAAAATCCATTCAGGAAAAAGCTTTTAAAAATCCCAAGGTTGAATACATGTGGAATACTGTTGTGGAAGAAATAAAGGGCGATGGCATTGTAGAATCTATTGTATTTAAAAACAAGAAAACTGGTGAAGTGACAGAGTATGATGCAGATGAAGAGGATGGTACTTTTGGTATTTTTCCATTTGTGGGATATGAACCATTAAGTGAAATATATAGAGGAATAATCCATATGGATGATGCAGGGTATATTATCACAGATGCAGATATGAAGACAAATATGGAAGGCGTTTTTGCAGCTGGAGATATCAGAGTAAAATCACTAAGACAAGTGGTTACTGCAACAGCTGACGGTGCTATTGCAGCAGTTCAAGCAGAAAAGTATATCGAAAACCATTTTGAAGAATAAATTTGACTCAGTTAAGAAACATTTTAACAAGTGTTGTTTGAAAGGAGGTGAAGAGATGATATCAGTAGATAAGAATACTTTTCAAAATGAAGTTTTAGACTATGAAGGGTATGTTCTTGTGGACTATTGGAGTGACGGGTGTCGACCTTGTAAAGCCTTAATGCCGGATGTTGAAGCATTATCGGTAAAATATGAAGGTCAAGTAAAGTTTACAAAGCTAAATACTTCAAAGGCGAGAAGATTAGCTATTTCACAAAGAGTTTTAGGACTTCCAACCATCGCACTTTACAAAGATGGTCAAAAAATTGAGGAATTAACAAACGATGATGCAACTAAAGATAATATTGATACCATGATTCAAAAAAACTTATAAGTCAAATAGTGGTTTGAATGAGGGTTATCAATATCCGTTAATAAAAGGGAGGTGAACTTTATGCGTCTTGAACTAGGTAAAATTAAAATCAAAGATGTGCAATTTGGTGATACGATAAAGGTAGATAATGGGATTTTATATATCAATGAAAAAGAAATCGAAAGCCTTGTATTGGAAGATGAGCATATTAAAAGTGTCAAGATTGAACTTGCAAAACCAGGTGAAGAAACAAGAATTACTCCAATAAAAGATGTCATTGAACCAAGAGTTAAAGTTGAAGGAAAAGGCGGCATTTTCCCAGGCGTCATCAATAAAGTAACTACTGTGGGTGAAGGGCGTACACATGTATTAAGTGGTGCAGCGGTCGTAACATGTGGAAAGATCGTTGGGTTTCAGGAAGGGCTTGTTGATATGAGTGGTCCGGGAGCCGAATATACACCGTTTTCAAAACTGAATAACATTTGTTTGGTCATTGAACCACAAGATGATATCAATCAATATGAGTATGAAGCTGCTGCAAGAAAGGCAGGACTTAAAGCTGCTGCATTTATTGGTCAGGCAGGTTATGATGTAACACCTGATGAAGTAGAAGTATATGAAACCAAGCCTTTGATTGAAAGTGTGGCTGAATATCCTGACCTGCCTAAGGTTGCCTATGTGTATATGCTTCAAACACAAGGTTTATTACATGATACATATGTTTATGGGGTAGATGGAAAGAAAATAGTGCCAACCATTCTTTATCCTACTGAAATAATGGATGGTGCAATATTAAGCGGTAACTGTGTTTCTGCTTGTGACAAGAATACAACTTATCATCATTTAAATAATCCCGTTATTCACGAATTATATGCAAGGCATGGTCAAGACATCAATTTTATGGGTGTCATTATTACCAACGAAAATGTATATCTTGCGGATAAAGAAAGATCTTCAAATTGGACTGCTAAATTATGTAAGTATCTTGGACTGGATGCAGCCCTTATTTCACAAGAAGGTTTTGGTAATCCGGATACTGACCTTATTATGAACTGTAAAAAAATTGAGTCCGAAAATATTAAAACTGTCATTATTACGGATGAGTATGCCGGTAGAGATGGCGCCTCTCAATCTCTTGCAGATGCCGATGCCAAAGCAGATGCAGTAGTAACCGGCGGTAATGCCAATGAGGTTATTGTCCTTCCGCCAATGAAGAAGATCATTGGCATGTTAGATTATACCGATAAAATTGCCGGTAGTTTTGAAGGAAGTTTGAAGCCTGATGGAAGTATTGAAGCTGAAATACAAATTATTACGGGTGCAACCAATGAATTAGGCTTTAATAAGATGTCAGCCATAACTTTTTAAGATCATATAACAATTTATTAAAGAAAGGATGGTATTTGTTATGAACATATTTGATGGAAAAAAAGTCATTGTTGTTGGTGATAGAGATGGAATACCGGCACCTGCTATAACAGAATGTTTAAAAGATACAGGTGCGGAAGTAGTATTCTCCTCAACGGAATGCTTTGTCTGAACAGCCGCAGGCGCAATGGACCTAGAAAATCAAAAAAGGGTAAAATCTATGACAGAAACACATGGAGCTGAAAACCTAATCGTGTTATTAGGTGCGGCAGAAGGTGAGGCAGCAGGTCTTGCTGCAGAAACTGTTACAAATGGAGACCCAACGTTTGCAGGTTCATTAGCAGGAGTCCAGTTGGGACTCAGAGTATACCACGTGGTAGAACCGGAATTCAAAGAAGCAGTAAATGCCGAAGTCTATGAAGAGCAAATCGAAATGATGGAAATGGTATTAGACACGGATGACATTATTTCTGAAATGACTTCTATTAGAGAACAGTTCAGTAAATTTTAATAAATTCGTTCTAAGAAAGGAGGGAAACCATGAGTCAAATTAGAGTTGTGCACTATATTAATCAGTTTTTCGCAGGTATTGGCGGTGAAGAAAAAGCAGATGTAAAACCAGAAGTAAGAGAAGGTATAGTTGGACCTGGGTTAGCTTTAAATACACCATTCAAAGGTGAAGCTGAAATTGTCGCAACCGTAATCTGTGGAGATTCTTATTTCAATGAAAATATTGAAGAAGCTCAAGCCCAAATTATTGAAATGGTTAAAAAATACAACCCTGATATTTTTGTAGCCGGACCGGCTTTTAATGCAGGTAGATATGGAGTCGCCTGCGGAACCATCTGTAAAACTGTACAGGAAACTCTGAATATAGCTGGCGTAACAGCTATGTATCCTGAAAATCCAGGGGCAGACATGTATAAGAAAGATATATTCATAATTGAAACCGGAAATTCAGCAGCATCAATGAGAAAGGCAGCTCCGGCTCTAGGAAATTTTGCACTTAAATTGGTGCGAAAAGAAGAAATCGCTTCTCCCAGCGAAGAAGGATATATTGAAAGAGGCCTTAGAAAAAATGTCTTCTTAGAAGATAGAGGTGCTAAAAGAGCTGTTGAAATGCTTGTTAAGAAGATTAATGGCCAACCATTTACTACTGAATTTTCAATGCCGGTGTTTGATAAAGTACAACCTAATTCAGCAATTAAGGATATATCAAAGGCAAAAATTGCACTGGTCACATCCGGAGGAATTGTGCCAAAGGGCAACCCAGATCATATTGAGTCTTCAAGTGCATCCAAATATGGGAAATATGATATTTCTAACTTTGATGATCTGACAGACCAAGACCACGAGACCGCTCATGGAGGCTATGATCCTGTTTATGCAAATCAAGATTCAGACAGAGTTTTACCTGTTGATGTATTAAGGGATATGGAAAAAGAAGGCATGATTGGAGAGTTGCACAGGTATTTCTATACCACAACCGGTAATGGAACTTCTGTTGCAAATTCAAAAAAATATGCTGCAGAAATAGCAAAGAGGCTATTGAATGATGGGGTGCATGCAGTTATTCTAACATCCACCTGAGGTACTTGTACGCGTTGCGGTGCAACGATGGTAAAAGAAATTGAAAGAGCAGGTATTCCTGTTGTACATATTTGCACGGTAGTTCCAATTTCATTAACAGTCGGTGCAAATAGAATTGTACCTGCGGTTGCAATACCTCACCCATTGGGCAATCCTTTATTAGAAAAAGTTGAAGAGAAAAAACTAAGAAGAAAAATTGTTGAAAAATCATTGAAAGCCCTTCAAACGCAGGTAGAAGATCAAACCGTGTTTGAAAATTAATTGCATCTACACAACTGGATAACCCCTTTAATAGATCGAAAGACGGGTGATTGAGTATCACCCTTTTTTCAAAATATTACATTATAAAATAGATATTTGACTTATGTATTAGATTTTATATCTTATGGAGGATAAAAAAATGAGCTTTCCGGTAATAAAAGGAGCAGGCTATGCCTTAGTGCATACACCTGACATGATCATTCATAACGGCACCACCCAGAC
>JANQMT010000018.1:0-26204 GCA_028279945.1 Clostridia bacterium | reverse complement strand
ACGGTTGCATTAATGCTGACACCATTGTAAGTCACTTCTTCAAATGCTTTGATTCCGGCTGAGGTTACCGGCATTTTGACTTGCATGTTCTTAGCTAATTGACTGAAATAAATCGCTTGATTTGCTAATTTCTCTGCATTGTTAAAGTATTTGGTATTGGTTTGTATGGAGATTCTTCCGGTTCCCTTAGCCGTATCGAATACCGGCTCTAACAGCTTTGCACCGTCTAGTGCCATCTTCTCGATGACCATCCATGAAATCTCATCTTCGGATGCTGTAGGATTATCTTTCACTAATCCGGCAATGTATGCTCTGTAGTTATCCAGTTCTTTGTCCAATACGTTTTTTACGATTACAGGATTAGTGGTTGCGCCTACCGCACCTCTTTCAATGGCATATTTGAGTTCGCTTACGGAACAAGAGTCATTCCAATATTTGGTTTGCTCAAATTGTTGAGTCATTTCTAATAATTTATCCATAGTATCCACCCTTTCTATTGATATTCATCTATTATTTCCTGTATTAGGACAGGACGGCCTTCTTGAACTGATTTTTTTGCTGCAAGCCCGATGATGACAGACTGTAAACCATCGTTTATTATAACCGGTGTATCTGTGTTATTTATAATAGCATTCAAAAATTGAATCATTTCATCTTGATAAGCTTGCATATATCTTTCTAAGAAGAAATGCAACGGCTTCTCAGCTATAATGCCTTCTTTTGTAGACAAAACCGCATTAGATGGTGCTTCATTTGAAATAGCAATGGCTCCTTTTGATCCAAAAACCTCAGCCCTCTGATCATATCCATATTCTGCACGTCTGCTGTTGTCAATAACACCTACTGCATCATTTTCAAACTTAAGGGTAATAATTGCTGTGTCTACATCTCCTACTTCTTCTATTTTAGGATCAACCAAGCATTTTCCTACTGCATAGACTTCCGTGACCTCACTATTCACCAAATACCTTACCATATCAAAATCATGGATGGTCATATCTAGGAAAAGCCCGCCGGAGCTCTTGATGTAATCTATTGGCGGAGGTTCAGGATCTCTGGATGTGATCTTAACAACATGTACATCCCCAATTTTCCCTGCGTCTACAGCATCTTTTACGGCTTTAAAATTCTTGTCAAACCTTCGATTAAGGCCCACTTGATATTTTACGCCGGCTTTTTCAACCGTTTGGATGACTTCTTTAATCTTGTTAACATCCAAGTCAATAGGCTTTTCACAGAATATATGCTTACCTGCACGCGCTGCGTCAATAGAAATGGTTGCATGTGTATCGGTAGATGAACAGATTAAAACTGCGTCAACCTCCGGGTCATTCAATATATCATGATAGTCCTTTACTGCACGACAACCTTCAAGGGTATCTGCAAGTTCGTTAGCAGCTTTCTCAAAATAATCTGAAACATAAGCTATTTGAACATAAGGCATTTGGTTGGTAATGCTTAAAGCATGTACTTTCCCTATCCTTCCTGCTCCAATAATTCCAACTTTAATTTTTTTCATATAACTATCTCCTCTTTACAGTCCGGTTTTTTCCTGGATATATTGCCTCGCTTTTACCGCATACTCAAATGGATTTGCTTTGGCAGGGTCTTGCTCTGCTTCAACTACCATCCATCCTTGGTATCCGGCCTTGTCTAATGCATCAAAAGTATGGTCAAATTCTAAATCGCCATCTCCCGGAACTGTGAAAACCCCTTCTTTTACCCCTTTTAGGAAGGACCATTTTTCTTCTTTAAGTGTCTTTAACACGTCTTCTCTTACGTCTTTTAAGTGGACATGTACAATTCTCTCTGCATATTTATCAATGACAGCGTCAACCGCATCTTGAGTTCCCTCAGAGAAATACAGATGACCGGTATCGAATAATAGGTAAACATCATCATTGGTCATTGCCATAAATCGATCAATTTCTTCGGTGGTTTGAACACCCGTACCCATGTGGTGATGAAAAGAAACCTTCATGCCTTTTTCTGCTGCAAGTTCGGCTAATTGATTCATGCCCTTAGCTAATTTTTCCCATTCATCATCTGTAAATACAGGCTTAGCATCAAATATGGGTTGATCCAATCCTTGGATACTGTGTCCCTGTTCCGAACAGCCTATTACTTTTGCGCCCATTTCATATAAAAAGTCTCTTTGCTTTTTAAATGCTTCAATGGTTGCTTCTTCCGGTTGAGTTGTAAAGAAACAGCTGAACCATGCATTACATATTTGAACGCCTCTTAATTCAAGGGCTTTTTTTAATACTTTTGTATCTTTAGGATATTTATTGCCCACTTCACTACCCGTAAATCCTGCAAGGGCCATTTCACTAACACATTGTTCAAATGTATTTTCTCCTCCTAATTCAGGAAGATCATCATTTGTCCAAGCAATGGGAGCAATACCTAATTTTACTTTGTTCTTGTCTAACATTCAGTTACCTCCGTCACACTAGAATTGTTTTACTTTTGCGATTTCTTGGTTCAACGCTTCTGCTGCTTTTCTAACAGATTCATGCTTGGATGTTTGCGCTGTTCCTACTCGCCACCAGGAGTCATAGCCATTGGTCATGGTTCCGGGCAATACTTTGATATCAATGAGTGTCGTAACATCAGATGCTCTCATGCCTTTAAAGGCCTCTTGAATCTCTTCAATACTGTTTGCTCTAAAGCCTTTTGCTCCGTATCCTTCTGCAACTTTTGCAAAATCCATTGGCATATATTCACCCGTCAATCGGTTAGTACTTTCTTCTCTATATCTGAACTCATTGGCAAAGCTTGGTATGCCTTCTTGTCTCTGTAGGTTATGAATACACTGAAAGCCATGATTATCAAGTAATACAATGTTTATTTTTACATCTTCTTGTAAGCTGGTTACCAACTCTGTGTGAAGCATTAAGAAACTACCGTCTCCCAGTAATGCGTATACTTCTTTGTCCGGTTCAGCCAGCTTGGCACCTATAGCGCCCGCTACTTCATATCCCATGCATGAGAATGCATATTCTGCGTGATAAATATTGTCTGTTCTGGTACGCCATACTCTCTGACAGTCACTTGGTAAACTGCCTGATGCCGTAACAACAACAGCATCATGATCTGTCAACTTTTCATTCAGCTCACCCAATACTCTTGATTGTGATAAGCCTTGGTCTAACTCCATACTATAGAGTCTATCAACTTCTTGATTCCACTGATCTTTGACTTGCTTTATTTCATTTGTATAATCGCTTTTATATTCTTTTTCACTCAATGCTTTAGTCAATGCGTTGAATGCTTTTTTTGCATCGGCTATTACAGGAAATGCATTCATTTTATATGAATCAAAATCGTTGACGTTAATGGTTAATACTTCGACGTCTTCATTTTGATACGCCCATTTTGATGACGTACAGAAATCGTTTAATCTGGTCCCTATACCGATTACCAAATCTGCATCTTTAGCAATTTTATTAGCTGCCGACGTACCTGTAACCCCTGCTCCCCCAAGATTATATGGGTGATCCCAAAGTACGGTTCCTTTTCCTGCTTGTGTTTCTCCAAAAGGAATATTAAAAGTTTCACAAAATTTTTCTAATTCTTTTCCCGCTTCCGAATATTTAACGCCTCCACCGCAAACAATGTAAGGCTTTTTCTTTGAAGCAATCATCTCAACTGCTTTTTCTAATACGGCGTCATCTATATCTCTTCTTTGGATGTAATGTACTCTCTTTTCAAAAAATTCTACCGGATAATCATAAGTTTCTCCCTGAACGTCTTGAGGTAAACATAATGTCACCGCACCTGTTTCTGCCGGATCTGTTAATACACGCATTGCATGAATGGCTGCTGTCATTAATTGCTCCGGCCGGTTGATTCTATCCCAATATTTGCTAACCGGTTTAAATGCATCATTGGCCGTAATGCTGAAATCATGGGGCTGCTCAATTTGCTGCAATACCGGGTCCGGTTGTCTGGTTGCATAGGTATCCGCAGGGAGAAATAATACAGGTATTCTGTTGGCTGTTGCCGTTCCTGCAGCAGTTACCATATTCATTGCGCCCGGCCCTATTGAACTGGTTACAGCCATGATTTGTTTTCTTTTTTTCTGTTTTGCAAAGCCCATAGCAATATGTCCCATACCTTGTTCATTCTTGCCTTGCATGAATTTCAAGTTATGATCTTCCTGCTCTAAAGCTTCACCTAATCCAACGACGATGCCATGACCAAATATGCCCAAGACACCTTTGACATATTTAATCTCTTGGCCATCAAAATTTATATATTGATTGTCTAAGAATTTTATTAGTGCTTGAGCCATTGTTAATTTTTGTGTTTTCATATACGCCCTCCATACCTTAAATTAATTTTCATATACACGATTGCCCGCTGATCATCCTTATCTCTATTCTACATCTAATCTTTTTATTAAAACAATGGGAACAATTTTATAAAAAGTGGTCAATTTTTATGGTTTCTATCTTTGATAGGTTACGGAAGATACTTTTTATATAACCCTCCGGTCTTATGTGTATCCCCAACAACCTTGCTTTCTATGTTTAATCATAACAATTTTTGTGCCTTTTTCTATAAAGTATCTTGCTAATCGTATAGATTCGTATATATCCAGAGGAATAAAAACTTAAGGGAAGATATATTCCTCTGGATCTTTGAACAACATTAATCGAGTTGAATGAGTTTATTTTCTCTAAATGCTTTGGTCGCTGCAAAGGCAACTTCTGTATTCTTAGTACCGTCGTATACGGATATCTCAGGTTGTCTACCTTCAACAATACAATCAATGAACTCTTGCATCTCAAGTCGATATGCTTCAGCAAACCGCTCTTGAAAGTTTTGTGAACACTCATTGACAACACCGGTATCATCAAAAATAGTGCAAAGATTTTTTTTAGGCTCCGCGGCAATTCTTAGAGTCCCTTTAGTTCCTACGATTTCTGTTTCTACGTGGTAACCATGTGCTGCATTTCTTCCGGAATGAAACATTGCCATAGAGTTGTTTTTAAACTTCATTAGAGCACATACATTGTCCCCATCTCCATATGCTTCAAATTCTTTGTGGGCATAACTGCCGCCTATTGCATATATTTGATCCACTTCTTGTTCTAAAAACCATCTGGCCAAATCAATGTCATGGACTGTCATATCGATAAATAATCCTCCGCTGGTTGCGCCAAAACGAATAGCATCTTTTATGGTATGCTCCGGATCAATACTGGAACAACGAATGAGAAACGGTGTTCCTATTTTACCTTGCTTAATTAAGTTTTTGGCATGTGCATAAGAAGGGTCATATCTTCTCATGAAGCCGATCATAAAAACTTTATCTGAATGCGCTTCCACTGCCGACTCTGCCTTTTTACATTCTTCAATGGTAACACCCAAAGGTTTATCAACAAATACATGCAATCCTTGTTCTAAAGCTGCTGTAATGTGTTCAACATGATAGGGTGACGGCGATAATACTGCTACAGCATCCAGCTCTTTGTTTTGTATCATCTCATCGTAATCGGTATAGCCATATGGAATATTCCAATCCTTTACAAGTTCATTCACTTCTTTTTCTACAACACTGCAGACTGCCATTAATTCTGCATTTGGGATATTAAAAGCAATATTTCTTGCATGTTCAATACCCAATCGACCTAACCCTACTATACCAACTTTAATTTTTTCCATGTTATCACCTCTAGTCTAAGCATCTTTGAATTTTTTTCATACTAACATTCTAAGCTTTTTTAGCATTTTTTCTCATATCTATAATAACGGCAACCACTATGATTAAACCTTCTGCAATTTGCTGCCAATATGCATGCACGTGTAGTAAGGTCATGCCATTTCTCATTACAGCCAGTACCATTGCTCCTACAAAAGCACCCCAGATGGTTCCTATCCCTCCTGAGTGACTGGTTCCACCAATGGTCGTAGCTGCAATAGTGGTTAATTCATAACCGGTTGCCGCTCCAGGGTGAACGCTGCCTACACGACCGGCAAATACGATAGCCGCTAAACCTGCAAGTAATCCTGAGAATGCATAGATAAATACCAAGTTTCTTTTAACGTGAACACCAGATATTTCTGCTGCTTTAATATTACCGCCAATAGCATATACATTTTTTCCAAAACGGGTATCATTTAAAAGCACCCAAGTAATAGCAATTACAATTAAATAAATAAGAACCGGTACCGGTATTTTTCCGATAAGTGGAATTGGGAAAATGTCCTCTAAGTTTCCACCTATTTTTTTCAATGAGGGTATTAATGTACTGATAGGTTTTCCTCCTGTATAAAGCAAAGCAAATCCTCTGGCAACTGTCATCATACCTAATGTTGCTATAAAAGGTGGAATATTTGTTTTCGCTATTAAAAAACCACTGATAGATCCACAAAAGGCACCTACTATTAAAGCAACCAATATCGGTACAATAATCGGCATTTCCCCTAAACCGGGAAAATATTTGCCTGTGGCTGTAGCTGCCTGCCCAAAACTTGCTGCCATAACACCTGATAACGCCAAAATAGATCCTACTGATAAATCGATACCTTTTGATATAATAACCAGTGTCATCCCCAGCGCCATGATACCGTATATAGAACTTTGAGTTAATACATTAAAAATATTGCTTGGTCTTAAGAATTTCGGTTCTACAATACTAATTCCAATAATCATTAGAATTAAAACAAAGACGATTCCATACTTTTTTAGTATTTCTATAAAGGAAGCATAATCATCCTTCTTCAATGTTTTTGTATCTATTTTACTCATGTTCTCCCTCCTTAATCCAGTGACATATTCTTAGTGCCCGTTGCATAGGCCATTAATTCTTCTTGAGTTAAATCTTTATTGTTATCTAATATTCCTGTTATTTTACCTTCATGCATGACTACGATTCTATCACTCATGCCCATGATTTCAGGAAGTTCTGATGAAACCATAATAATGCTTTTTCCTGTAGCGGCTAAGTTTGTAATAATTCTGTGTATTTCAGCCTTTGCACCTACATCAATGCCTCGAGTGGGCTCATCTAAAAATAATATTTCCGGATTTGTCATTAACCATCTGGCCACCAATACTTTTTGTTGATTCCCTCCACTGAGGTTTTCTACTTTCTGGTCTAAATTTGGCGTCTTAATTTGTATGGATTTTACATATTCATTGCAAGCAATCTTTGCTGCACCATGATTAATCAGCTTGAACTTGTTAAGGTATTGACCTATGTTTGTGATTAACATATTCAGCCCCACGGTAAGCATTGGAAAAATTCCCGTCATTCTTCTGTCTTCTGTCAGTAAGCCCATCCTGTAATTGATGGCATCTCTGGGATTATCAATTTCTACTTTCTCACCGTCAATCAATACTTCTCCGGATATTTTTTCTCGAATTCCAAAAATGGTTTCAATGACTTCTGTTCTCCCTGAACCTACTAGTCCGGCAATTCCAAGTATCTCTCCTTTTCTGACATTAAAAGAAATATCTTTAAAATGTTTTTTATGGGACAGGTTATTAACTTGAAGTTTTACATCGCCTATTTCACAATCAATCTTAGGAAACATTTCATCTACATTACGTCCTACCATCATGTTGATCATTTTCTCTGTAGAAAGCTTATCTGTGTCTTCGGTTCCTATATATTGGCCATCTCTGAAAACCGTCACTTTATCCGTTACTTCATAGATTTCATCTAATTTATGTGAAATGTAAATAATACTTTTACCATCATTTTTCAACTTACGCATTATTTTAAACAGCTGTTTGATTTCTCGATCTGTTAGAGCTGAAGTAGGTTCATCCATGATAATGAGTTTTGCATTGTATGAGATAGCCTTTGCGATTTCAATCATCTGCATTTTTGCAACTGTAAGGTGTGCCATTAAAGTTTTTGGGTCTTCATTCAATTCTATTATTTTCAGAACTTCTTTGGTCATTTCATACATTTTTTTATGGTCTACAATCCCAAATTTATTGATTGGCTCACGGCCTAGCCAAATATTCTCCATAATAGTTCTGTATAAGACCGGACTCAATTCTTGATGAATCATTGAGACCCCTGTATTTAACATTTGAGATGTGGTCAATCCATTAATTTTATGATCTTCAAAATAAATATCACCGGATGTGGGTGGATGAATACCAATAAGACATTTCATCAAGGTAGATTTTCCTGCTCCGTTTTCTCCCATGAGAGCATGTATTTCACCATAACCGACATCAAGTTTAACCCCTTTTAATGCTTTTACCCCTGGAAATGTTTTTACAATGTTTTTCATTTGCAACAAATATTTATTTTCAGCCATTGTGTACTCCCCAATCTACATTCTAAATTCGCTACGATTTAAATATGGGAAAAGGAATATTTCCTTCTCCCATATCAATTTCTTATTAACGATTATTGAAAGTCTGCTAGGTTATCTGGATTAATCAATACAAAATCAATCCAAGTAACGGGATCTACATCTTCACCCATTAGCACTTTATGAGCCACTGTCAAAGCACCTTCGCCCTGACCTACAGCGTCTTGGAGAACTGTACCGGCTATTGTACCTTCTCCTACAGCAACCTTAGCATCTGGAATTGCATCAACACCCATTACAATAATATCCGTTCTGCCGGCAGCTTGTAGTGCCTGTGCAGCGCCTAAAGCCATTTCATCGTTATTAGCAAGGATTGCATTTAGCTCATCACCATATGCCGTTAACCAGTTTTCTGTTAATGACATCCCTTGATCTCTTTGCCAGTTACCGGTTTCTTTAGCTAATATTTCGATACCTTCATATTGTGATAATATTTCTTCGTTTCCTTCTGTTCTTTTAAGAGCACCTTCGTTACTTAGAATACCCATAAGGATAGCAACGCCGCCTTCTTCTCCCATTTGATCCACTAGATATTCACCTTGAAGTCGACCTGCAACGATTTCTTGTGAACCGACATAGTATACACCTTCCGGTAATTCTCCTTCACCAAAAGGATTTCTGTTTACATAGCATAATGGAATACCTGCTTCTTTTGCAGCAGCGGTGATAGGCTCCATAGCACTTGTATCAACGGGCACTACTACTAAAGCGTCTACACCGTTTTCAATCATTGTACTAACTTGATCTTGTTGCTTTACAACATCTTCTTGTGCATCTTGCACCTCTAATGCTATCTCATTTGCTTCTGCATATGCTTCTGCAGCATCTACAATGTACGTTTGAAATGTGTCATTGAAGTTATTACAACTGTATCCAATTGTATAGCCTTCTTCTGCTCCACCCTCATCCGGAGCAGGCGCTTCTTCTCCACCACAACCTACAAACAAAGACATAACTAGCATTACAACTAGCCCTAACAACAAGTACTTTTTCATAAAAAAATCCTCCCCTTAAATTAAAAATGATTAATTTTATATTATTTGCAGTTTAAGAACTATGTAAACGTTTGCTATTTTTTGTCTTATCCTGCAAATTAATATCACTTTTAATTAATTTTTATAACTATAAAGTGTTAATTTTTTAACTTTTGGCATATTCTTTTATTTCATAATTTGTAAATAATTTAAAGCAAACGTTTGAGATTAATATATAAATATATTATATGAACATGCTCTATCAGTCAATCATTTTTTTAATTTTCTAAAATTTTTGCAATAAAAAAACAGAGCCTGTCACTCTGTTTTAATTATTCTCATTTTTTAGTATTATATGTATTTATTTAGAGATCAAGAAAATTCTTCCTTATTATAATGCTTCTTTGTCACCATGGGTTGTTTTTCTAACTATCAATTCCGGCTCTAAGGTTATTTTCTTTATGATTCTTTCTTCTTTTTTTCCCTTTATTTCCTCTATTAATGTCTCCAATGCAATTTTACCTAACGCATATTTAGGCTGGTGTACAGTTGTCAGCTGTATTTGAGGAAGTCTGGCATAAGCGATATTATCAAATCCTATAAGTCCCAACTCCTCAGGAATTTTTTTACCAAGTTCTTCAGCGCATTGCATTACACCAAGGGCGATAACATCGTTACCTGCAAACACTGCATCGACTTTTTTATTACTGTGAAAAAGCTCCCATGCTAATTCATATCCACTTGTTAAACCAAAATTACCAAACATATGATAAGTAGTTTCAACCGATTCACCCAGCTCATCAATGGCTTTTCTAAATCCGGTCAATCTTTGCATATTGGAATAAGAATCCTCTCGTCCTCCTAGAAATGCAATATTTTTATACCCACATTCAATAAGATGCTTTGTTCCAATATAACCTCCTTTTACATTGTCGACTTCAATAAAACTGTATTTCCCATTTGTAGGCCAGCTCTCAAGTAAAATAAAGGGGGTTTTAACGTTGCTAAATGTAAAGTTCTTTTTATCTTTGGAAGGTTTCAAGATAATACCATCTACGCGTTTCTCTTGTAAGGTCTTTATATATTCTGCTTCCTTATCTGCATCCCAGCCGGAGACACAAAGAAAAACATCATAACCCATTATATTAGATGTTTCCATAATCCCTTTTATGATTTCTGCAAAAAATGGATTCACAATATCAGGGATAATAACGCCAATGGTATTGGAAACACGATTAACCAAACCACGTGCCAGATCATTGGGCTGATACCCCATTTTTTTAGCAGCATCCAGAACTTTCTTTCTGGTTTTCTGACTAACACCCGGTTTATTATTCAATGCACGGGAGACAGATGAATAGGATATATTCAGTTCTCTTGCTATATCTTTAATTGTAATACTCAACCAAATCAACTCCTGCTTTCAACCTTGTGGGACCACTGTACCTATCACTGGTAGTTTTATATTATAAACCTTATATCATATTACTATATCACCCGTCACCTACATTATAACAAACGTTTGCTCTGATTCAAGCTTTTATTTAAAAAACGGTAGCTTTTCCACTGTATACTAAGCCTCTTAATGTATCCATGGTAATAGTGCTGCCGTCTTGAAGCTTCCTTAAAGCACCTTCTGCGCCTACAATCGTTGGTTTATTTAAGGTAATCCCTACGATTGCAGCATGAGAAGTCAATCCACCTTCTTCAGTTATAACACCGGCTGCCTTTTCTATGAAAGGCACCATATCTTTATCTGTTGATGAAGTCACCAATATATCTCCCTCAACAAATTTTCTTTCAGCTTCACTGGCTGTGGCTGCGATACAGACTTTTCCAACCGCTGCATAACTCCCAATGCTAACACCTTTTAACAGTATTTTGCTTACGATATGCACTTTAATCATATTGGTAGAACCTGAAACACCAACAGGCACACCAGCAGTAATGACAATAAGATCACCTGATTGAATAAGGCCTCCTTCTAAAGATTTTTCGATGGATTTATCAAAAATTTCTTCAGTGTTTTCTCCTCTGCGAATTACAATACCGGTGGTTCCCCACACCAAGGACATTTTTCTTGCTACCTTGGAACTGGTTGTTGAAGCAATAATCGGTGCCTTAGGTCTGAATTTCGAGACCATCATGGAGGTATATCCTGATGATGTGGCTGTGAGAATTGCAGCAGCTTCCAGTTCATGAGCACTGGTACAGGTTGCATGACTTATTGCGTCCGTTATGCTTTTATCTTTTCCTACACCTTTTTCACGCAATATCGTCTCATAATTCAGGGCATCTTCCGCTTTATGTGCAATATTTACCATAGTCTTCACAGATTCCAATGGATATTTCCCGGCAGCAGTTTCTCCTGAGAGCATTACTGCATCCGTTCCATCAAAAATAGCATTGGCAACATCGGTTACTTCTGCTCTTGTAGGTCTTGGGTTTCTCATCATAGAATCAAGCATCTGAGTAGCTGTAATAACCGGTTTACCTTGAGCATTACATTCCTTGATAATTTTTTTCTGAATAATCGGTATTTCCTCCGGAGGAATTTCTACGCCAAGGTCGCCTCTTGCTACCATAATGCCATCAGCGATATTGATAATATCATTCACATTATCAACACCTTCTTGGTTTTCGATTTTGGCAATAATGCCAATATCTTCGGCATTGTATTCTTCTAATATCTTTTTAATTTCTATGACATCACACATTTTCCTTACAAAAGAAGCTGCAATATAATCAATATCATTTTCTATTCCAAAAATAATGTCATCCCTATCTTTCTGGGTAATAGACGGTAAATTGATTTTTACACCTGGGAGGTTGATGCCTTTATTATTTTTTACGATTCCAGAATTCATAACTTTACATAAAATATCTGTTTCATTAATCTCTAAAACTTGAAGCTCTATAAGTCCATCATCAATCAATATTTTATCCATAGGCTTAACATCATTAGCCAGTCCCTCATAAGTTACACTGCTAATGGTGTCGTTACCGATGATGTCTCTCACCGTCAGGGTAAACTCATTCCCTTCTTGTAAATGAATTTCATCTTTATCAAATTGTTTTGTTCTTATTTCAGGTCCTTTTGTATCTAATAAGATAGCAATTGGCAGTTTGAGCTCTTCTCTAATTTCTTTAATCATATCCATTCTTTGCTTATGTTCAGGGTGACTGCCATGTGAAAAGTTTAATCTAGCAACATTCATTCCTGATTTTATCATACCAACCAACGTTTCTTTGTCTTGACACCCAGGTCCTAAGGTACATACTACTTTTGTTTTTTTCATTCGTTATCCTCCACAATACAATTTTTTTTAAGTTTTAAATAGACAACAACATTGCTAAATTATACATTTCATGGTCTAATTCATCTTTCATTTTTAAAGCTTCTACAATATCGTAATCGACTATATCATAGCCTTTGATGCCTACAGCCCTGCCGGCTTTACCTTCTATGAGTAATTCTACAGCCCTGCTTCCTAGCTTACTGGCCAATATTCTATCATTGGCTGTTGGGGTTCCACCTCTTTGAATATGACCCAATACTGTAATTCTTACATCCATGCCCGTCTTTGTCTGAACTTCATCTGCCAATTCACCGGGACTGAGATTGGCACCTTCAGCCAGAAGAATAATACTATGGTGTTTCCCTCTATTTTTACCATAAATCAGTCGTTCACATATTTCGTCTATATTAATTTCTTCTTCTGGGACCAAAATGCTTTCAGCGCCCCCAGCGAGTCCCGCGTACAATGCAATGTCACCACAATTTCTGCCCATGACCTCAATAACAGTTGCTCTACCGTGAGAAGATGAGGTGTCTCGGATATTTCCAATGGCTGATAAAACCGTATTGACTGCTGTATCAAACCCAATGGTAAAATCCGTATAACCCAGGTCGTTATCAATGGTTCCCGGAAGCCCAATTGCAGGGAAACCGGCTTTGCTGAGTTTCTCAGCTCCTTTTAAGGAACCATCTCCTCCAATAACCACTAACCCCTCAATTTTAAAAATCCGTAGTATATTTAGTGCTTTATTAAAACCTTCTTCTTGTTTAAATTCTTCACTTCTAGCACTTCCCAAAAAAGTACCGCCTCTATGTATAATATCTCCTACTGAAGATAGCGTCATGTTTTCAACATCTCCATTGATTAAACCCTCATATCCCCTCTGAATACCTACAACTTCTATATCGTGATAAATAGCAGTTCTTACAACTGCTCTTATAGCCGCATTCATACCCGGAGAATCTCCTCCACTGGTCAGGACTCCAATTTTTTTCATACTCATACTCCTTTCAATTGTTTTAATTAAATATATTTAAAAGTAAAGGAAGTATAAACTTCCTCAACAACTAATAAACGGCTTCATTTAAGACTTCATGTGCATCTTCTACTTCTTCTTGAGGCACTAATATTTCATATACCGGGTCCTCTTCTTTTCCTATCTGTCTTACTTTAACCAACAGCCCTTCAGTTTCCAAAACGCTTTTTATTTTATCTGATTCAACTCTGCTATGTCCCATAAATACAATAGCCCACATACCAATCCTCCCCGAGAAGATATAATTTTCCTATATTATAAAATTGCAAAAAGCAACAGAATATCAATATAGACTATTAAAAAACAAATATGCTAAAATTGCAACATATATTATGTTAATCTTTAAAAATTTATGTTAATCTTTAAAAAATTATTTTAATATGACACATTGTTCCCCTAAAAGCGTCTTCAATTCTGTTAATAGTTTTTGGTTAGTATCCACCCAATTATTCTCATCGGCCACAATTTTTTGTTTTGAATTCTCAATATATATGATAACAGGCGTTTTTCCACGGAAAGAATGCATACACTCATCTATCTTTTCAAGCATATATTTTTCATTTATATTTTTAGGGATCTTTAAAAATAACCTTTGATCCAATCGTGAAGCGGGCAATGTTTGCCTGGTGTTTAAATCTTCACCTTCATTTATTGGCACCATTTTTTCTGCAATAATTTTAGGCATTTCTTCTTCTTTCACATTTATTTTACCACTAACGGCCACAATTTGGTCTTCTTGTAAAATAGATATGCTTTCTTCAAAAATGTTAGGAAATACGATGACTTCTATACTGCCATATAGGTCTTCTATGGTTAAAAATGCCATCATACGATTATTCTTAGTTACCATATTTTTTTTGGACGCTATAATCCCTGCGATAATAACCCGTTGGTTGTCTGCAAGATTTTCGTCATGCATTAATGCTTCTGTTGTTGTAGACGAAATTTTCATGATCTTCTCTTCATATTCCGAAAGAGGATGACCACTAACATACAGACTTAACATTTCTTTTTCCATAGCCAATAATATTTTATTTGGGAATTCTTCTATCTCAGGCAGCATTTCTCTCCTAATGGTATCTTGAAAACCTTCATTCATAGTTTGGAATAGGGATATCTGTCCTTGAATATTTTTGCGTGCGGTATTTTGAGCCCCTTCCAAAAGTTTTTCATATATTCCAAACATTTGAGCTCCGTTGGCGCCCAGTCCATCCAGCGCTCCTGCTTTGATTAAGCTCTCAACTGCTTTTTTATTCATTTCATGAATATCTACTTTATCAAAAAAGTCAAAGATACTTGTAATATCACCTTTCTCTTTTCTTGCCTTTATAATAGCCTCAATGATATTTTGTCCTACATTTTTAACGGCTAAAAGGCCAAAATGTATTTTACCATCTTTGACTGTAAACTTTAATTCACTGGAGTTGACATGGGGGGGCTGAATAGAGATATTCATTTCCTTACAGTTTCTGATGTATAATGCAATTTTAGACGCATCTCCCATAACACTGGTCAGAAGTGCCGCCATGAATTCAACCGGATAATATACTTTTAAATAGGCTGTTTCATAAGCTAACACCGCATAGGCCGCAGCATGAGATTTATTAAAAGCGTATTTAGCAAAGTCTATCATCTCATCATAGATATGGTTGGCAATATGCTCCGGAATTCCGTTTCTCACACATCCTTTTAACTCTATATGACCGTCATCATCCCTCTTGCCGTGAATAAAATAACGTCTTTCTTCTTCCATCACACTCATTTTCTTTTTACCCATAGCACGTCTTACCAAGTCACTTCTTCCATAAGAATATCCTGCCAAATCTCTAACAATTTGCATAACTTGTTCCTGATAAACCATGCATCCATAAGTCACATCCAATATGGACTCTAAACTACTGTGAATGTACTGTATGCTGTCAGGGTTCTTTTTGTTCTGAATATATCTTGGAATTGAATCCATAGGTCCCGGTCTATACAATGAAATACCCGCAATAATGTCTTCAAAATTATCCGGTTTCAAATCCTTCATGAATTGCTGCATGCCTTGGCTTTCTAACTGAAAAACACCTAATGTATTCCCACTGCTGATCAGCTCATATACTTTTGGATCATCGTATTCCATATTAGAAAAATTCAAATTGATATTGTGATTCTTTTTAATCAACTCTAAGGCATCTCTAATAACCGTTAAATTTCTAAGGCCCAAAAAATCCATCTTTAATAAGCCCAATTCCTCTAACGTTCCCATGGTGAATTGCGTTGATATTCCTTTATCTTGAAGGTATAACGGCACATATTCGTCTACTGCTTCTTTTGATATCACCACACCTGCAGCATGCGTAGATGAGTGTCTTGCAAATCCTTCCAATGCTTTGGCTGCATCAATTAAGTATCGTACGCGTTCATCTCTTTCATAATCTAATCTCAATTCTCCACTGACTTCAAGTGCCTTATCTATGGTCATCCCCAAATCCAATGGAATTTTTTTTGCTATAACATCTACATCTCCATAAGACATATTTAATGCTCTGCCAACGTCTCTTATTGCAGCCCTTGCTTTCATGGTTCCAAATGTTATGATTTGAGCAACTCTATCCTTACCGTATTTTTCTATAACATAATTGATCACTTCTCCGCGCCGCTCATAGCAAAAGTCAATATCGATATCGGGCATGGTAATTCTCTCAGGATTTAAAAACCTTTCAAAGATCAAGTTATACTTGATGGGGTCTATATCCGTTATCTTCAAGGTATACGCGACGACGCTTCCTGCCGCCGAGCCCCTACCGGGCCCTACCATGATATTGTTCTCTTTTGAAAAGTATATGAAGTCCCATACAATTAAAAAATATTCTACATATCCCATCTTTTCAATGGTATCTAATTCATATTCCAAGCGCTGTTGGATATCGGGCGTAATTTCACTGTATCGCTCTTTCAAACCTTGGTTGCATAATTCTCTTAAATATTGTGTATTACAAGTACCTTCAGGGGCAATATAGTTTGGCAGGTGTATCTCGTCAAATCGAAACGATACATCGCACCTTTCAGCAATTTTCACAGTATTTTTTATTGCCTCAGGTATATCCGAAAATTTCATTTTCATCTCTTCATAGGATTTTAAATAGAATTGGTCATTAGGAAATTTTAGGCGGTCACTATCCTCAAGGGTTTTACCTGTTTGAATACAGAGTAATATATCGTGTATTTCCGCATCTTTTTGATGGACATAGTGAACATCATTGGTTGCCACTAATGGTATGCTCGTTTCTTTACTCAATTGTTTTAACAATGGATTGATTTTCACCTCTTCCTCAAGACCTTGATCTTGAATTTCCAGGTAAAAATGGTCTTTCCCAAAAATAGAATGAAGCTTTACAGCATCTTTTTTGGCGCCTTCGTAGTCATCATATAGCAATTTTCTTTGGATACTTCCTGCTAAACATCCACTGAGTGCAATAAGCCCTTCACTGTATTTTTCTAATATGGAATTATCAATACGAGGCTTATAGTAGAACCCTTCCGTAAATCCTATAGAAACTATTTTGAGCAAGTTCTTATAGCCTTGATTATTTTTTGCAAGAAGAATCAAATGCCCCTGATTTTTATCTTTTTCTGGGTCTTTATCATATAGTGTACGTGCAGCAGTGTATACCTCACATCCTATAACAGGCTTGATTCCGGCTTCTTTTGCAGCTTTGTAGAAATCAATAACCCCAAACATGGTCCCATGATCGGTTATAGCCAATGCAGGCATGTCCAGTTCTTTTGCTCTTTGAACAATATCACTTATTCTGGCTGCACCATCCAGCAGGCTGTATTCTGTATGTGTATGCAAATGAACAAAACTCATATTTTTTCCCCACTTTGATTATTCTTAAATTTCACCTTGTCTTATCTTATCTGCAATCGCTTCGATTTTCCTCATACGGTGATTCACACCTGATTTTCCCACAGGCGGCGTCAATAATTGTCCTAATTCTTGTAGACTGGCTTCTTTATTTTCCATTCTAAGCTCAGCTACTTGTCGCAATTTTTCAGGTAGTATTTTCAAACCTTGCGTTTCTTCAATGTATTCTATATTACTTAATTGCCTTACCGCGGTATCAACAATCTTATTTAAATTGGCTGTTTCACAATTCACCAATCGATTAACTTTATTTCTCATTTCTTTTACTATTCGAATGTTTTCTAAATCTAAAAGCATTCGATAAGCACCAATTATGTTTAAAAAATCTACAATTTGTTCTCCTTCTTTTAAGTAAACCACTAAGTTTTTCTTTCTCGTTACCGTTTTCGCATTGAGATCAAATTGTCTTAATAAATCTTTTATATCTTCACCTAACCGGACATGATTGGTAACAATTTCAAGATGATATGCTTTCCCCGGGTCAGTGACTGATCCTGATCCTAAAAAGGCACCTCTTAAATAAGCTCGCTTACAGCATCTTTTTTTAATTAATGATTTAGGTACAGAATAATCAATGTCCTGCCACCCATCTATATTAACCAGAATTCCTGTTTGAGTCAATATTTCTTCTGCTCTCATGTCATTGGATATGACTAATTCATAATAGTGATTTTTTTTAAGCATTTTATTTTGGGTGATGGTCAGCGTTGTGTGTACATTAAAAACCTGCTTTAAAAGCTTAATGATCTTCCTTGCAGCTGCAGGATTTTCTGTAACCAGCTTGATACTCATTTTTCTTTTTCCTGAAAGCTGAATCGTCCCGCACATTCTCATAAATCCAGAGATTTCAGCTAAGTGACAACACTTATCTTCCGGAATAATACGTGACAACTCATTTTTAGTTATTGCCGAAAATGACACAACTTCACACCCTTTTATCTATTTACACATTAATTCTGTATAATTGTTTTTCATTTATAACAAACTAATCATTGATGTTTAAAAATTTTTTGGGAGGTGAAAAAATGCATAAAACAAACAATTCTATTCAATGTTCAGTTGAAAACTGCAAATATTACAGTAATAATTACTGTACTGCAAAGCAAATTAAGGTAGACAACCAATATGGCTCTTTGTCTAATTCAAGCGAAGAAACAATTTGTGTAACCTTTGAGCCTAAAAAATAGTTAAAACTGTTCTGACTTCAAAGACCTTACTTAAAAGTAAGGTCTTTTAATATTTCCATCTCAGCTTTTTTTATGATTTTTTTTTCATCATCATATTTTGCTATTTCAGAAGCTCTTTTCATATGAATAAATTTTGCTTCAATAAAACCTTCTTTTTTTTGAGGAATACAAGACATATTTTTTGACCGCATTAAAAACCAATGTACCGTTTTAGCTACTTTTTCTCTGCTAATCCAACCATATTCATAACTATATTTAATATCACCTAAGTATTTAATAAGCTCTGCCTTTACACCGCTTTCCTCATGTACCTCACGCATTGCAGCGTGATGAATATTTTCATTTTCTTCTACTCTACCTTTTGGGAGTACCCAATCGCCATTATATTTTCTCAACAATAAGATAGCATTTCCAAAGACTACTACACCACCTGCACTAATCTCACGTTTCATAGAATCCTCCCAATTATAATGGTTATTACTATCTTACCACAAACTACAATAATGTAGTATTATTATTTGAATTTTTGCAATCTATCACTAAAAATATTCAGCATATCACTGGTTTCGTCCAATCGATATATTCTTGAAGGAATACCATTTGTATCATAATCCCAACCATTCCACCAAATAGCAGCTTTTATTTTTTTATATTTGGTGATGTTGGCAAACATTTCCTCAATCCATGCATTTTTATCACCGCCATAACAGCTGGAAGAAAATTCTGTAATCATAAAAGGCTTATCAAAGTAAGCATCGTATTCTTCGTATAAGCTGTCATATATCTCATTAAATCCCCTCCAGATTTCGTCCGGGTAATAGGTGCCGGTATTATATCCTGTTAAACCTATAATGTGGACCATATCGTCATCTTCAGGATAATACATTAAAGAATGGTTCCATTTAAAATCCGGATAAGATCGATCATGAGGATTCCAAACCCAAATAACGTTTTGGACACCATTTTCTTCAAATACTGTATATACATATTGATACAATGCTTTATAAATCAGTGGGTCCTTGCTGGTATGAAACGAAGAATAATCACACCAATCACCATTCATTTCGTTATTCAGTCTAAACATAACAGGATGCCCAAAGGTTTTAAGCATCTGAGCATATTCCTTTAAAAAGTCATCATACTCACCGTCTAATATGTCATATACAAGGTTGCCTTCTTCTTCATTAATTCTAGAGGTTTGCAAGCTCAGTTCAACATATCTGCCATTTTCATAAGCTCTTACCAATCTTTCATGAATGTCCTCAAGGGTATCATTAGAAGGCAAAATATGATATAAAAGGGCAAAAGGAAATTTAAAATTCAATCTTTGTTCCAAAGCGTCAAAGTACTCTAGGTAATTGTCTGCCAAAGGATTAAATATGCCCCATGTTAACTGCTTTGAGTCCACAAAATAATCATGAAAGAATTTTTGAGTTTCTTCATTCCATTGACCATTGACTTGGTGTTTAGAAGGAATCATTTCATCTGATCCAACCGACTCAACCCTTTGAATTGACTCAAGGGATTCATTTAATACATTACTCCTTTTAAATGACATGTAAGGTGTGCCTTTTTTTTCTATACATTCAAAGCTTTTTATAATGGTCATACATTGTTCATCGTTTAATTCTAAAGATGATTTGAAAAATAAAGTATAAACTTCTTTATTATTCTTCACGATTTCTGCACAAAGATAGTAATTTTTATCATTATGAACTCTGGATAATTTTCTTCTATTCCATTTGAGAATATGTATTCTCTTATCGTTATGTATGATATTTTTTTCATATATTTTAGTATGATCTGCTTGATTCCTTATAAAGCTATTGGAATAATAAATATAATTAGCAGCATTTGCCTGAGTATTATTCAAGTCGTCATAGTATATTTCAATCCGTGTGTTATCATCAAATATCACGGTTTGAATGGGTGATAAATGTACATCTACATTCATGTAGTTAGGATAATAGACACTATAACCATTAGGGTAATCTATTATCTTATTATATTGTTCCGTTATAGGAGTGATTACTTTCATATCATGCTCATCAGAATCATCTCTATAGTTTGTGATCTTTCCATTTACGATCACCGTTTCGTTGGATGTTATCACTTCTTCTGCATAAACATACTCCATTGACACAACAATTATCATAATAATTATAAGCACTATTTTTTTCAAACTATACCTCCTATACGATTGCTGCAATTTATCCTCTTTTATACAAGTTAATTACAACATCTGCTATTTTATCTGCATCATGACGAATGTAGCCTTGTTTTATTTCTATGTACGGCCCTTCAATTATTTTAATGCCTCTTCTCTTTAGTTTTCTACGCTCCTTTTTGGTTAAAAAAACGGGTTCTGCACCATCCTCTTTATACCGATGCAGCAATTCTTTTGAAATGCCTTCGCTATTCACCATAACATAATCAATGATGTTTTTTTCTATGTGATTTTCGATGCCCTCAATATGATCGCACACACTATAACGGTCCGTTTCACCAGGCTGGGTCATTACATTGGTCATATAAATCTTTATGGCATCAGATTTCGAGACCTTATCAACAATTTTTTTGACCAAAAGATTGGGAATAATACTTGTAAACAAACTCCCCGGACCTAATATAATCACATCCGCTTCCTTTATAGCTGTCAAAGCATCTTCTATTGGCTCAGGAGCATGTGGTTCTAAATATACTTTTTCAATGGGGCTGCTTTGCTCAATAACTGAAGCTATGATTTTAGATTCTCCTTTTACAATCGTTCCATTTTTTAACTGAGCACAGAGATGAATGTTTTCAGCTGTTACAGGTATTACCCTTCCTTTAACAGCCAGAAACTCATGTACCTTTGCTACTGCTTCTTCAAAATTATCATATATACCGGTTAAGGCAGCTATAAGGAGATTTCCAAAACTCTGTCCTGTTAAATAACCTTCCTTAAAACGATATTGTAATAATTCTTGCATGTATTCTTCTGTATCTGCCAGTGCTAATATACAACTCCTTATATCGCCTGGCGGCAGCATTCCTAAGTCTTCTCTTAGTATACCTGATCCTCCGCCATCATCTGTAGTGGTCACCACCGCTGTTATATTGGATGTTGCTTTTTTTAGTCCTCTTAAAATAACGGATAGACCCGTTCCTCCACCAATAACTACTATTTTACAGGCTTTCTCCAAATGATATTTTTCGTGAACTCGATACTTAAAAAGTTCTGAAAAATCATGTATGCCTAAAATGGATAATAATGACCTGTTAGCGTTAATGACTGATAAGGCAATCAATACGATGCCAAGAATAATCAGTAAGACACTATAAGTAATATTAAATTTGGTCTGAAGCCATTGATTCATGGCAGGATATAAGCCGATCGCAGTGATAGCAATTCCAAATAAACCGGTTAATATCCATCTTTTAATACGGAGTCCAGGTTTTAACCAGCTGCTATACTTCATGATGAATCCCCCTCTTACCATCTATCTATAATAACTATAAATCTCTATGAATGATGCTCACTCTCCTACCCTCATTTGAAAGCTTATCTAAAAATTCATTAGCTAAAACCACTGAACGATGCTGCCCACCTGTACATCCAAATGCAATAACCAATTGAGATTTTCCTTCTTTCATATAAAAAGGCATTAAGTAGTGAATTAAATCATCTATTTTTTCTACAAAAGCTCTGCTCTCCGGCCATTTCATAACATATTCTCTAACTTTTCTGCTGTTACCTGTCAAATGCTTCATACTGCTTAAATAAAAAGGATTCGGTAGAAACCGAACATCAAAAACAAGATCAGAGTCTAAAGGAATACCGTTTTTATACCCAAAGGACATGATATTCACCGTTAGACTTTCCAGCTTCTCTCCTGTATCAAAGATTTTTTCCATCTCATGTTTTAATTGATATGTATTAATATTAGACGTATCGATGATATAATCTGCAATTTCACGAATCTCTGCTAATTTTTTTCTTTCCTTTGTAATACCTTCAATGAGACTACCTTGTTTGCTTACAGGGTGTATGCGTTTGGATTCTTTAAACCTTCTGATTAAGACTTCATCTGATGCTTCTAAAAAAACAACTTTATATTCATTACCATATTTTTTCATTTCGTCTATGCTGTTTTTCAGGTCATCAAAAAATTCTCCGCCTCGGATGTCCATGACCAAGGCTGCTTTATCAATATCTTTTGCCCCTAAAGCTACAAAATCGTCAATCAATTTTGGAGGAAGATTATCAATACAATAATACCCTAAATCCTCCATACAACCTACAGCTTTTGTTTTTCCTGCACCGGATAATCCTGTAATAATTGCAATTTTCATTTTTTCACCTTTCTGATCCCAGATTATTTATCATTTGGCAATGTTAACGATTCTTTCTAATGGTAATCCAGCGTCTTGTGCTCTTTTTAATCCTGCTTCATATCCGCCAACCTTCTCCGGGCTGTGAGCATCGCTGTCAATAATAAAGCTGACATCCTCTTGAGCAGCCTCTTTTATTTCTTCTACTGTTAGATGTCGATGACTGTTGTTGATTTCCATTAACGTATGGTTATCAGCACAAGCTTTTGCAATTTCCCTTATATCGACATAACCTTTAGACCCTGGGTGTGTTAAGATATATATATTATGGTTATAGAGTGCTTTAACGATTGCTTCTGTATTCGTCTTTTTCAATTTTTTAATCATTCTACCGGTTCTTGTGGTCATAAAATTAGACAAATGTATGGCGCCGGAACGAATAAATTGCTTTCCAAAAACGCCGTAGTGATATCCCGCTAATACAATATCAAAATACTGAAGCTCTTCTTTAGAAACATCGATTTGACCATTACTATGTATGATATTTGCTTCAATACCTAATTTGATTTCAATATCGGTGTATTTCTTTTTAAGGTTTTCAATTTCACTTCTCATGATTTCAAATTTTTTTCGTCGTACACCATAAGTTATATGTCCCGGTCCATGATCTGTAATAGCAATACCTTTTAAACCTTTATTGACTGCTTCTCTTACATTGTCTTCTATTGTCCCTTTACCATGAGAATATATGGTATGCGTATGATAATCAAATAATAAGTGCATTTTTTATCTCCACTGTTTTATTCTAATATTTTAACTTCCTGTTTTAGCATGATACCAAATTTTTCATATACTGTATTTTTTACGATAGCCATAAGATTGATAATATCTTGTGCGGTTGCATTGCCATCGTTGATAATAAATCCTGCATGAAGTGGTGATACTCGTGCACCGCCCACTGATAATCCTTTTAGTCCTGCATCCTCAATCAGCTTTCCTGCAAAATGACCTTCCGGTCTTTTAAAAACGCTTCCTGCACTTGGGTAGTTAAGTGGCTGCTTCTGCATCCTTTTTTCGGTCATCTCTTTCATAGTGGTTCTAATTTGCTCATATTGCCCTTTGTTTAACTTCATTTCTACTTCTAAAATAAGATATGGTGAATTCTGGAATATGCTTTGGCGATACCCGAAGTTCAATTGCCCCTTATCCAATTGCCGGACCATACCTTGTTCGTCCATCACTTTTACACTTTCGATAATTTGGCTCATTTCACCGCCATAGGCTCCGGCATTCATTGCTACAGCACCGCCTACTGTTCCGGGAATACCGCTGCCGAATTCCAATCCTTGCAGTGTATTTTGTAACGCTTTTGCTGCAACAATAGACATCAATGCGCCGGATTGCGCATAAATGGTATCTTCCTCTACTGTCACTTCATTAAAATATTCTCCCAGTTTTATGATTACACCATCATAACCGTTATCATTCACAATTAAATTAGAGCCTTTCCCCATTATATAATATTTAATGTTGTGCTCTTTACATACGGATACCGTAAAAACAATTTCTCCTATCGTTTTAGGCAATACTAGATATCTTGCATTTCCTCCTACTTTAAAGGAGGTGTGTTCTTTCATTGAAACGTCTTTCAAAATTCTTGATTCATCTACACATTCTGTAAGTCTTTGATAAAGTTGAAAAATACCCAAAATAGGATTCCTCCATTTTCTAATTTCAGTTTTAGAATTATAACTGATTTAGTCTATTTTAGTATACCATGATTTAACATTTATATAACACTATTTTCAGCATCATTTTAAGGTTTATCATTGGGTGTATACATATTTATAAAATCGGATTTTTGATCTCTTGTCAATGTATTGGTAAATTTTTTATTTGCATTTTTTAGCAGTCTTTCCAACTGGCCCATATCACTGTCCTCTATATATAATGTTTCTTTGGTTTTTTTAACAGAAAAAGCACTATATTTGCTTAGTTCTAATTGTTCCTCATTATTGGTTAAAAAATCAATAAATTTCAAACACATTTGTAATTTTTTTTCATCATCTTGTTTAAATATTCCATAAGCCAAACATTCACCATAGATGTTCTTTTGATGTGCATAAAGATTCATCCTTTTGTAATCCAATTCCCCTCCCATTTTATAATTCAATTTTGCTAATTCCATTGTTGTGCATGCACCTATTGGAATATTATGTTTTTCTAATTCCCTTTCAAGATGTTCCTTATAAAGAATCCCGCTTTTGGTTTGTATTTCTTGAAGCTTCTCTTGGCTGTTAGCAAGCCAAGCTAGGCTTAGCCTTGTTTTTTCCCCAACTAATAAAGGTTTGCCTGTCTGTTTATATAACTGTTCGGTTAAGGTTAGGAAATCTTTTTGCGGCATAACCGGTTTTTGGGGCACCGAAGTGCCTGTCATTTCAAGTTCGTATCGATTTATGATCATAATATGTAAATTGATGAGTCTAGGTATTCCATATATATTATTATTATATGTGACGGAATCTATAACACCATCCAAATATTCTTTTAATATACTACTCTCAATATAATCATCCAATGGTTCTAAAAGTTCTTGCTGCTGAATTTCTATATGACCTCCCACAGGCGCAATATCCGGTAACGCATTCATCTTCGCGGCCGTTTCAATTTCAATTAATCCACGTTCGACGCTTAAAGGTTTAAAGTCTATATAAACGCCTTTGTTTTCTTTTTCAAAGGCTTTAATCTTTTGAGTAATCCAGCCGTATCGTGTACCGGTTTCCTTATTGAAATATGGATAATCCCATATAACAATAACACCTTTGAAGCTTTCTTCTTTACTTTCGGGCACTTTCTCCAGATTTGTTTTATAGGCTTCAAATAAATAGGGGCCTAATACAATAAAGCTCACCACTATGAAGCACATAAAACGTTTTAACCATTTCCTTATTTTCACTATTTTTTCTCTCCCTATATTAATATTTAGAAATAGACCAAAAATAAATATTTATACACTCCTTATGCATTTTTATGAATTTAAACCCAGTTTTTTTGTATATTTATTAATAAATATGAATATTTATATTGATTTTTTTTATTTCTCTGTTATAATTTTATTATCATAGTATAAAAATC